>NZ_JAXMJI010000023.1:0-32959 GCF_034376665.1 Allopontixanthobacter sp.
AACGTCACGGAGGTTTCGTCGCCTTGCGTGTTGTCGCCCAGGGTGAAGGTATAGTCGATCGTTCCGGTTTCCGGATCGTAAGTGACGATCGTTAGCGTGCCTTCGGGCACCGTGATGGTCTGGCCCGGACCCGTGATGATCACGTCATTGATAGTCACCGTGGCGGGGCCATCCGGTGCGGTAAAGGTGATGGTCCCGGATGTGATTTCGACCGGGGTCGGCGCAGCCGTGCCGGGTGCTTCGTCGGTGCGCGGCGGCAGGCCGGCTTCATCCACAATGGTGCCCGGATCGCCAATGGCGGGAACGGAAATCACTGTGGCCGGGCTGTCCCCGATGTTGATCGTCAGCACGGCGGTCGCAGTGCTGCCGTCTCCATCGGTCAATGTATAGGTGAAGGTATCGCTTACCCCGCCCGGCGTTCCCTCGGCGCGGACGTAGGTATAGCTGCCGTCGGGTGCGATGGTCAGCGTGCCGTAAGCCCCCGCAATCAGAACGGGGCCGGCTACCGCAGCAGACAGGCCCGCCGAATTGGCGATGCCCGTCAGGGTTGCGCCATCGGCGCCGACATTGTCCGCCCCAGCCGGCCCCGAAGTGGTTCCGGCGGCACTGATGACATTGCCGGATTCCGGGCCATAGGTGCCCGCCGCAACTGCATCCGTATCATTGCGCGCGATCGGCGCATCGTCCAGCACCTCGATCAGCAGCGATGCCGAGGCGGTATCGCCATCGGTATCGATCACGGTGACGGTGAAGAAACCGTCTTCCGTTACGCCCAGCAGATTGTCGTTCAGCGTATAGCTGAAACCGATTGCGCCTTCGGCGATGCTGGTAATGGTTAGCGTACCATCGGGAGACGTGAATGTCTGGCCGACTGCGGTGATTTCCACGCCGTTGATCAGGACGGATCCCGTGCCATCCGGCGCGGTGTAGGAAATGGTGCCGGTGGTTGTTTCGGAATTGGTTTCCTGCTCCGTCCCGGCAGGTTCGCTGCCGCGTGCCGGCAGACCGGCCTCGTCGACCTGTGCGATGGCATCCACGGCGCCAGCCGGATTGTCCGGCGTGATCACGATTACCGTTGGTGGGCGGTCAACCGGCTGCGGGATGATTTCTTCGTCCGGGGACTGCGGGAAGGCGAGTTCGGTATAGGGCAGCAGATCGCCGAGACCGTAGGCCGCCTGAATATCGCCAGGGGTAAGTTCGAAATTGCCGCCCGAGCTGTTGAGCTGCGGCCCGGCAGCCGGGACCGGTTCATTGCCGATCAGCAGCGCGGCCAGGTTGAGCGCGGGTACGGTGACCCCGCCGACCACCAGCTGCGGAACCACGATTGCGCCATCGGGGATGACATAGATCACCCCGTCCGCCTGGATCACCAGATCCCGTCCGTCCGCCACGATCGTGTCGAGCGACACGCCCTGCGGCAGGGTGACGACATTGTTCGCGTCAGGTTGGAGCACGACGGTTCGCATCATGCGCCCGGAGGATGCCGCTGGTGCAGCGTCCGATGCCGTCACATCGCTGGTGTCGTTGCTATCGTTCCGGTCCTGAAAATCCATGTGCCCTCGTCCAATCCGCGGTTGATCCGCGACAATACTGAGGCCGCAATGCGGGGCGCATGAATTTAGTGAGCCGGCCGTTAAGCCAGTTTGTTACCCCGCTTTGCGCCCTGTTATTAAGGAGTTGGCTCCCTGCTTGTCCAGCAAGGCCCGAATCGGTTTACCACTCCTCTTGTCCACACACAGAACCACCTTGCCGCAAATGGCGCAAGCGCATTAACCAAGGGGCGCCATTCACTGTTAGGGTTTCCGGCGCGCTATCCAGGTGCCCATGCAATAAAGCAAACTCATTTCCAAAGTGCCTAAAGTACTGTTTCAATGGAATATTATTGCCCTGGCCAGTTATATTTCCGGCGCAATTCGGAGGCTTCCGACAGCCTGTGCCGTTTCGGCACACACAACTAGTTAGTCGGCCAGATGCATGACCGTTAACCTTTCGCCGCGAAATTCAGGCGATCTGCTCTGAAGAATTTGGCGGGATGGCGGCCACTTGGAAAGCCCGAGAAACATGAACCTGCGACAACCAGATGTTCATCCCACTGTTAGGAAACCAAAATAATACTTGGTCCATGGTGGTAACGGCAATCGTGCTCGCAGGTCGGCGCGGCGGGGTCCTCGACCCGCTTGCCGCGGCGGCTGGCGTTCCGCTCAAATGTCTGGTCCCGGTGGGCGGGAAGCCGCTGATCGACCATGTCCTGACGGCGCTACTGGCAAGTGCCCCGATCACCTCCGTGCGCGTGGTCGTGGACGAGGTCGATCTGCTTCGGGCGCACATCGCCAGGAACTTTCCCGTCCCCGCCGTACCCATCGATGTCATTCCGGCCGCGCAAAATCTGGTCGACAGCATTCTCGCCGGCGCGGCTGGCGCGGCCTATCCGCTGCTGATCACGACCGCCGACAATGTGATGCTGACCCCCCGGAGCGTCGAGGAATTCATTGCCGGTGCGAGCGCGGACAAGGGGGGCGTGGCGCTGGCGATGGCGCGGCGTGAAGCTGTCATGGCCGCGCATCCACAAGGGCAGCGCCGGTTCTACCGCTTCAGCGACGGCGAATTTTCCAACTGCAACACCTATTGGATCGGCACGGAGTCCGCCCTGTCCGGTGCCGAAACCTTCCGCAGCGGCGGACAGTTCATCAAATATCCCTCCCGCATCGCCAGGACATTCGGGCTATGGAACCTGCTGAAATTCTACTTCGGGCTTGGCCGGGTGCAGGCCTGTTTCGATGGTCTCGGGCGCAGGCTCGGCTTTCCGGTCCGGATGGTCGAGCTGAGTGACGGGGCAATGGCCATCGATGTCGACAACGAACGTTCGCACCGCGTGACCGGGCAATTGCTTGAACAGAGGAACACTGCCACGCTGGCAGGATGATGCGCCGGATTCTCGCAAATGCCGGGTGGCTGCTCGGCGGCAAGGGTGTCAACGCGGCGCTCAGCCTGGTTTATCTTGCCATCGCCACGCGTGCGCTGGGTCTCGCGGAATTCGGCCAGTTCACCCTGGTGGTTGCACTGGCGCAGGCGCTGACCGGCATTGCCAGTTTCCAGACGTGGCTGTTCGTGGTGCGGTGGGGAAACAGCGCCGCGCAAGACCCCGTGCAAGACCGTAAGACGGGCACGCGCGACGTCATCGGTTTCGCCACTGCGCTCGACCTGGCGAGTATGGCATTGGGCACGCTGGCTGCCGGCGCGCTGGCGCTATCGGCCCTGCACTGGGTCGGGCTATCGGCCGATCTTGGCTGGCCGACGTTCCTGTTCTGCGCCGTCTCGATGCTCGCCATCCGTTCGACGCCGACGGGGATCTTGCGGCTGCACGACCGCTATGCCCGGGCAGCCGGCGCGGAAACGGCGATCCCGGTCATCCGCGCCATCGGGGCAGGGCTTGCCGCGCTGTTCATGCCGACAATCATCGGATTCCTGCTGGCCTGGGCGGCGGCGGAACTGGCGGCCGCGGCGGCGTGCTGGGCGGCTGCAGCCCGGTTCGGCCGGCCGCAGCTGTCGGCGATCAGCCTGACGCGGCTGCCGCGGCAGGAAGCCGGGGTCTGGCGCTTCGTACTGTCGACCAATTTTTCTTCCAGCACCGGCGTCGCGGGACGGCAGGTGCTGCTGTTGATGGTGGGCGCGTTCGGCGGGGCGACCATGGCAGGCATTTACCGGGTCGCGGCGCAATTGGGGCTGGCCATCCTGAAACTGGGACAGGCCGTCCTGCAGGCGATTTTCCCCGACCTGGTTCGCGCCGGACCGCAAGACCATGTGCTGGCGGGCCGGATCGCCCGTGTCGCCGCCGTCACCGCGCTCGCGAGCATTGCCCTGGCAGTGGCCGGGGGCGAAGTGCTGATCGCCGCCGTGGCCGGACCCGAATTCTCCGCAGCCTATGTCCCGATGATCATTCTGGCGGCGGCATCCGCAATCGAACTGGTGGGCGCAAGTTGGGATGCCCTGTTGGTCGCGCGGCGAAGGGCGGGTCTGGTACTGGCGTTGCGCGCGGTGCCGATGGCGGCGGCGCTGGCACTGGTGCCGTGGGCGATTTCAGTGGCCGGAGCGAGCGGTGCCGCGGCGGCATCGCTGCTTGCCAGTACCCTTGCAGTCGGCGGGCTTTTCTTCTTTGCACGGCTTGTCACTCGTCCGGCGCGCCCGGTGGCCGAATAGCCGGTCAATGCCTTGCCGGCTCGTAACCCGGCATCACAGGCGCCAAATCTGCAACCATGACTTGCCGCGCGGGAACTACCCGGACCGGAGACAAGTTGATGAAGCAATGAAGCGATATTTAGTGTCCCCGGTCATGGCCGTGATAGCGGCCTGCAGTGCGATCCCGCAGGACACTGACGGGACTTCGGACCGCGTCGCCCAGCGCGGTGAGCTGCGCGTCGCGATCGTGTCGGGAACCCCGGACACTTCCGAGGCCCGACTGCTCGCGGTGTCGTTGGCACAGTCGCTTGGCGCACGGGTTGTCTGGCACGCTGCGCCCGAGGCAATTGCGATCAAGGATTTGGAAGAGGACCGCGTCGATCTGGTGATCGGGCAGTTCGGGCGGACAGCCGCCGTGTCGAAAGAGGCGAGCCTGTCGCAGGCGGTGGGGATCCCTGAGCCCAAGGACGGCAAGGAACCTGTCATCCGCCTGGCCCGCAAGAATGGCGAGAACGCGCTGATTACCAGGACCGACATGATGGTGATGCGATGATCGCCAGCGGTGAGGTTCCTCCGGAAGTCCGCGAGGGGCTGCGAAAGGGGCGGCGGCTATGCCTGTGGACTCTGTTCTGGCTCGGGGGAATTTCCGTCCTGATGTATCTGGTGATGGGCCAGAGCCAGGCGATGAAGACCGCCTTCATCGAAGACGTCCTCAGCCTGGTCCCGTCGATCACGTTCCTGATCGCGGCATCGCTGGAAGACAAGCCCGCCAGCCGCCGTTTCCCGTTCGGTTTCAAGCGGTTCAACAGCATCGCCTTCCTCATATCCGCCACCGCATTGCTTTCGATCGGGACGTTCATGGCCTATGAGGCGGTGATGGCGCTGGTCATGATGGAACACCCGTCCATCGGTGCCATTCGCCTCTTCGGCACGGAAGTATGGCTTGGATGGGTGATGATCGGCGTACTGATGTATTCTGCAATCCCCCCGATCATCCTCGGCCGGAAAAAGATGCCGGTAGCGGAAAAGATCGAGGACAAGGTTCTCTTCACAGACGCCCAGACGCAGAAAGCCGACTGGCAAACCGCGTTGGCGGGGATCGTGGGGGTTACGGGTATCGGGTTCGGCCTCTGGTGGGCCGACGCCGTGGCTGCCCTGTTCATTTCCTTGAGCATCCTCCGGGACGGCTGGTCCAACATTAAGAAATCGACTGCCGAACTTGCCGATGGCGCGCCGCGCGACCTCGAGGGCGGTGATCTCGACAGGGACGCGCAAGACGTCGCGGCTAAACTTGCCAACGCCTTTCCCCTTTCCGACGTTCGGATGCGCGAATCCGGCAGGTATATGCTGGCCGAGATTGTCGGTCCCGATGCGGTGGGCGAGGTTGACCTGAGCCGGTTTCGCCCCGAACACCGGCCATGGCGCCTGGCCGAGGTTGCGATGGTGCTGAAGCCTCGTAACGCGCGGCCCGGTGAACAAGCCGATCGCCCGTCGGTCAGGCCTGCGGCGTCGAGCCTCAGATCTTGAGGATCGCGCGAGCCGGAATATCGTCTTCCGCGGCCGTGGAGGCATTCCGGTGACTGGTCTCCTGCGTCAGGAATATGATTGCCTAATCGTCGGCGGAGGCCCGGCGGGGCTGACCGCGGCGATCTATCTCGCCCGCTTCCATCTTTCCGTAATGCTTGTCGATAGCGGCCACAGCAGGGCCGGCCTTATCCCCTGTACGCGCAATCATTCAGGGTTCCCGGACGGAATTTCCGGCACCGAACTCCTCACGCGCATGCGCGATCAGGCCCGCCGATACGGCGCGCGGCTGCAGAGCGGTCTGGTAATCGGCATCGTGCGATCTGATGCCCGGTTTACGGCACACACAGACGAAGAAACCTTCGCCGCGAAGACGGTGCTGCTGGCGACCGGGGTGGTCAACCGCCGGCCCGAGATGATGGACGCCGCAGATCACGATCAGGCGTTGGCCAGTGGCCTGCTGCGCTATTGCCCGATCTGTGACGGCTACGAGGTGACCGACAGGCGGATTGCCGTTCTGGGCAGTGGGCAGCGGGGTATGCGCGAGGCGGTGTTCCTGCGCAGCTATTCCGCCGATGTCACGCTGATAGCCCCTGCCGGAGGACACGATCTCGATGCAGCGATGCAGGCAGAACTTGCCGTAGCAGGCATTGCAGTGAGCGGCAGTTGCCGCGCAATCAACCTGAGAGACGAGCAGATCGTGCTCGACGTGGGCGGCGCCTTGATGCCCTTCGACACGCTCTACCCGGCACTCGGATCGGAAATCCGTTCGGAACTGGCGGGCAAGCTGGGAGCGGAGCTGGGCGACGAAGGGAGTTTGATCGTCGATGCGCATCAGCGCACCAACATCGAGGGGCTTTATGCTGCCGGCGATGTCGTGCTCGGGCTCGATCAGCTCAGCCACGCGATGGGCGAGGGGGGCGTCGCCGCGACCACCATCCGGAACGATTTGGCCAAGGCAGAACCCTTGCGCCGGTGACGGGAAAGAGGCCGCAGGATCGTCTCTTTGAGCCCCTCGCTATCATCCGCTCGCCGCAGGCTCGCCCCGCTTCATAACGGCCTCGTTGAAGCTCGGGAACCGGTACCGGCCCGTGCGAATTCCTCAAGCAGAAGGAGAGTGACGATGCCCACCAAGAATGACACAGACGCAACCCATATTCTCGCACAGGACCATCGCAAGGTCGAAGAACTGTTCTCGAAATACGAGAAGGCATCAGGGCGCGACCGCAAGGCCGAGATCGCCAACCGGATTTGCGACGAACTCAAGATTCACACCATAATCGAAGAAGAGATCTTCTATCCGGCACTTGAGGGCAAAATCGAGGAAGACCTGCTGAACGAAGCCTATGTCGAGCATGACGGGGCCAAGATGCTCGTGAATGAAATTGCACAAGGAAGCCCCGACGAAGCGTTCTACGATGCCAAGGTAACCGTGCTGAAGGAGCAGATCGAGCATCATGTCGAAGAGGAAGAGAAGCAGCGGAACAATATGTTCCAACAGGCGCGCGCTGCCGATGTCGACCTCGAAGAAATTGGCGAGCGGATGCTGGCGCGCAAGGAAGAGTTGAAGCTACTTGCTGAACAGCAGGGGCTGCCTGCTGCTCAGATGTCCACCGCTGGCGGGGGTTAGATCGACAGCAGGCGCGCGAAGAACGCGCGATAGCGTTGCAGAGCGATCCGCAGATCTTCAGTCGAAACATCGTCGCCTCTGTCCCACTGGTTCTCCAGTTGCGAGCGCTCGGAAGCGAACACCTCGGCGAGGCGCGTCATCGCGCCTGCGACCAGTTGGTCCGCCAGTTCAACCGAACGCCGCGGCTCGTCGACGAAGCCGGTTTGCACGGCATCCCATTGTCTGCGGAGCGCACCAATCTCGTCGTCCGGCAGCAGGGGCGCAGAGGTTTCGTCCCGCGCTTCCCGATTTTGGCTGATCGCTCCGTCAGATTGCCGGTCCGGCGCTCTGGCGAGGTCCGCCGTGCCCATCGGACGCTCGTTGATGCGGTGATCGTTGGGGCCTTCTTCAACCATTGCTCTTCTCCCGCCGGGCTGTGCCTGGCCTTGTCGCTGCCTCCGGTTCGTTCACCAGATCATCGAACAGCGTGCGATAGTGAATCATTGCCGTGCGCAGATCTTCCGTGCTCGCTTCCCCGCGGGAATGGCGGTCCGCTATCGAATGCGCCGTTCGGTAGTTTTGCACCACCTCGGGATGGTCCACGGACAAATCGTCAGCGCGGTGATCGAAATCGGACACGGGATATCCGCGCACCCGCATGACTTCCCCCAACAAATCGTCCGCCCGGGTAACGGCATATTTCGGGTCGTCGACGAACTGGGCTTGAACCTGGCGCCAGGTTTCCACGAAATGCTCTCGCATGGCATCGGGCAGTGGTTTGATGGTATAGTGGGCAACCCGCTTTTCGCGCTTTGCGAGGACGTCCTCCGCCTTGCGCTCATCGCCGACCGCCTCCACTGTTCGGTCGTACTCCGGCCCGAAGCGGTTCTTGAGCGCTGCCGATTTCCGGCTCCGCATCCACAGCCAGATGGCGATGGCGGCAAGCAGCGCGATCACGATGACAAGCACGATTTCTGTGGTGGTGAACTGCATGGACGTTCTCCTCGTTACAGTCGGCCTCGGCCGAAGCCGTCAACCGGGCGTCACACAGAGAACGCAGGACGGCGTTGGTTGAACGAAAACGGTCCCCGATTGTTCCGAAGGTTTGCCAAACAGGTGCTGAGGGACGACCCAAGGCCTTTGCCGTTTGCGAATTTGCGCAGCTGCGTCTGATCTGAGATGGAGGAGGATCGCTGGCGGAGACGGAGGGATTCGAACCCTCGGTGGGGTTACCCCCACGGTTCCTTAGCAGGGAACTGGTTTCAGCCACTCACCCACGTCTCCGGATCGCAGCGGCAAGCCCGGCGCTATAACGGCGGTCGCGGATGGCGGCAAGCCATGCTGGGACGGCGCGGATGTTTTTCTCGGGCGGGGCCATTCCGGCGTGCAATCCGCCCTGACGACTCGGCTCGCCGCAAATTGGATTCGGTTCGTCGCCCGTTCATTGATGCTTAAGCGGCAAAGGACTCAATTGCACGGCCAGACGTCCGCTTTGCCCCTGGAGGGAATATGAAGATCGCCGCCAAAATTGCCAATCCGTTTCCCAAGGCAGTCGGCGGGGTCCTCGGCAAGCTTTGTCTGACTATCCTGGGCGTCGCCATGTTCGGTGCCGCACCGCTCTCTGCGCAGCAGATCGAGACATTCGATCCCGATAGCGCGATCGATGGCGATCTGGTGGAGGCACCGGGCGATCCGTCCGTTTATCAATCCCCGCCATTGCCGCCCGTCTCCGATCCGGCAATGGAGCCGCCCGTCCCAGCCGATGACAGCCCTACTTCCGTAGCCGAGGCGTGGTCCGATCCGGTGGTCACGTCGAGCGATCCTTCCATCGCTGCCGCGCAGGCTTCGGCCAGTCCGGCGGTCGCCGCGGCGCAGGGCGACACTTATGCGAAGGACGATCTGATCGGCGCGGCAGAAGGCGTGTTCGGCAAGGGTGCGGAAGGTCTCGCCCGGATGATCGAGGACCTGCTGGAAAAGCAGGGCGAACCCAATGCCTATATCGTCGGCCGCGAAGCGGGCGGGGCGTTCATCGTGGGCGCACGTTACGGATCGGGCACCCTGTATCACAAGGTCGAAGGCCAGCGTCCGGTATATTGGACCGGCCCCTCGATCGGGTTCGACGCGGGGGCCAACGCCTCCAACACCTTTGTACTGGTGTACAATCTTTACGATAGCAACGACCTCTACAAGCGCTTTCCCTCCGGCGAGGGCCAGGCCTATCTGGTGGGCGGCTTGACCGCGAGTTACATGCGCTGGGGCGACGTCGTGATCATTCCGATCCGCGTGGGCGCGGGGCTGCGGCTCGGCGTGAACGCCGGCTACATGAAGTTTTCGGAGAAGCAGCGCTGGCTGCCCTTCTGAGTCGCAGGCACCACCGCCAGCCAGGGACGGAAAGTTCCGGCACGCGGTAATTGGCGCAAGCGTCGCCAAAATAGGTTGCGGGAGCGCGGCTCCCTCGGCAATGGGGGCGGCATGATGCTTGACCAACTGCCCGCCCAATCGCCCGACGCGCTGCTAGCGCTGATCAAGATGTATGCCGCCGATCCGCGCAGCGACAAGATCGACCTCGGGGTCGGTGTTTACCGGACCGACGATGGATCGACGCCGGTGTTCGCCGCAATCAAGGCGGCAGAGGCCAGCCTGCTGGAAACGCAGGACAGCAAGAGCTATCTCGGGCCGGAGGGTGACGTGGAATTTGTCCGCTTGCTCGCGCCCTATGTGTTCGGTGCGGATGCGGCCTATTCCGGCCGGGTGGAAGGGATGCAGACCCCCGGCGGCACCGGAGCCGTCCGGCTGGCGCTCGCAGTGGCCCGGAAGGCCGGTGTGACCAAGGTCCACATGGGGGTCCCCAGCTGGCCCAACCATGCCCAGATTTTGAGCGACGTGGGCCTCGAAACCTCGTCCTTCATCCATGTCGGGGCCGACGGAGGCGCCGATGTCGAAACGGTCATCCGCATCATCGCCGCCGCCGCGCCGGGCGAAGCGGTGCTGCTGCATGGCTGCTGCCATAACCCCACCGGGATCGATTATTCGCCAGCGCAATGGGACCGGATCGCCGCGGCTTTCGCGGACAGCGCTGTTCTGCCTATCCTGGATCTGGCCTATCAGGGGCTGGGCACGGGGTTGGACGAGGATGCCTCCGGGGTCCGCAAAATCATGTCGGCCGTGCCCGAGGCGCTGGTGGCGTACAGCTGCGACAAGAATTTCGGAATGTACCGCGACCGTGTGGGTGCGCTTTTCGTTTTGGCCGAAAAGGTGGGCCAGCTGGACGCAATCATGTCGAACCTCAACGCGCTGGCCCGGGCAAGCTGGTCGATGCCGCCCGATCACGGTGCGGCGGCGGTCCGGGTGATCCTGTCCGATGCGGGCTTGACGCAGCTCTGGCTGGACGAGCTTGCCGAAATGCGCGCCCGGATCGCCAGCGTGCGCGCGCAGATGGCAGAGGCCGGACAGATAGGTCCGCTGGACCTTACCGCTCTGGCGCGTGAAAACGGCCTGTTCTCGATGCTCGCGCTGACGAAGGACCAGATTGCCAGCCTGCGCGAGGATCACGCGGTCTATATGGCGGGTTCGGGACGGATCAACGTGGCCGGCCTGCACAGCGGCAATATTGCAAACTTCATCGCCGCGCTGAAATCCGTCACGAGCTAGGCCTCAGCCCATCAGGGACTGCATCCGCTGGAGATAGCGGGCCATCGTGTCGATCTCCAGATTGACCCGGTCACCGGCTTTTGTGCTGCCCAGAGTGGTCACTTCCGCCGTGTGCGGGATGATGTTCAGTGTGAAATGGACCGATCCGTCCGGCTGGTCCTCCACCGTGTTCACGGTCAGCGAGGCACCGTCCATGGTGATCGAACCCTTCGCCGCGATGAAAGGGGCGAGGGCGCTCGGGGCGCTTACCAACCAGCAGCGTGAATCGCCGATGGGGGCGATTTCCACTACGGATCCGACGGCATCGACATGGCCGGTCACAATATGGCCGCCCAGTTCATCGCCCATGCGCAGCGCGCTCTCCAGATTGAGCTTGCGGCCCTCGTTCCACATTCCCGGAACGGTGCAGGACACGGTTTCGCCCGAGACGTCTACCGCGAACCAGGCGGTGTCGGTGTTCTGGTCCTGTTTCGCACCGCGCTCGACGACCGTCAGGCACACGCCCGAACAGGCAATCGAAGCCCCGATGGCGATCTGGGCCGGGTCGAAGGGGCAGGCGATGCGAACCCGCAGATCCCCCTTTTGCTCGACCTGCTCGATAGTCCCGACGGCGGTGATAATTCCGGTGAACATCTAATCCCTTTCGCTGCGCACCCGCCGATAGGCTTCGAACTGGTCGCTGCCAAGCTGCCGCCGATCGGTCAAGCTCCAGCGGTCATGTGCGGATGCAAGATCGGTCAGGCCGATATCGGGCACCGAAGGCGCACCGCCGCCGAGGATGATCGGTGCGCGGTACAGGTGGAGCGTGTCGACCAGATCGGCAGCAAGAAAGGCGGCTGCAGTCTTTGCGCCGCCTTCGACATAGAGATATTGCGCAGCGGCCATGTCGGTGATGTCCTGCGGGGAAGCGATCGACTGCACGCCTTCCGGCGTTTCACCGCGCGTCAGCACGTAACGGGCCGGACTGCGCGCCTCCAGCCCGGGCAAACGGACGTCGAGCCGCGGTCGGTCGCTCAGCCAGGTGCCGCCGCCGACCAGGATTGCATCCGCCATCGCGCGGCGGGAATGGACATGGGCGCGCGCCGCTTCGCCCGTGATCCACTGGCTCTCGCCGCTGGCCAGCGCGGTACAGCCGTCCAGCGACATGGCGAGTTTCAGCGTTACGTGCGGACGGCCATGCTGCTCGCGCATCAGGTATCCGGCGAGACTATCGGCGGCCGCAGGGCAGGGGACGTACCGGACTTCGGTGCCCGCGTCGGCAATCCGCTTCGCGCCTTCGCCAGCGGTGCGGGGGTCAGGATCGCGGACCGCATAGACCAGTGCGGCCAGACCTGCCGAAGCCACCAGATCACTGCAGGCGGGGCCGCGGTCCGAACTATGGGCGCAGGGCTCGAGCGTCACATACAGCACCGCGCCGCGAGCGTTTTCCCCGGCACGGGACAGCGCCATTGCCTCGGCATGGGGCCTGCCGCCAGCCTGCGTCCAGCCGCGGGCGATTACCGTCCCGTCCCTGACCAGGATCGCCCCTACGCCGGGGTTGGGTCTGCTGAGGGGCCGCGCGCGGACCGCCAGCCGCGCCGCGGCGGCCAGCCAGTCGGCGTCACTGGTCCGGGTTTGCAACCAGGCCGCCCGCGTTGTCGGTTTCCGGAATTATCTCCTGGCCAGCAGCCCGCGCCCTGAGAGCGGCTTCGCTGATGTCTTCTTCGGGCAAGCCGGCGCGGCGGCGGATTTCGGCCTTGCGGGCGTTTTCGGCCGCTTCGATGGCGGCGCGCTCCTCGGCGGCTTTGCGATCGATTTCCTCGACGTCCATTCCGGAGGCCCGGCCCAGCGCGCGATAAAGCTCGCGCTTGCGTTCCTCGTTCTGCTCCATCAGTGCGGCGACGGCGTCCTGCCTTCGCTGGTTGTCGATATTGGAAGCGATGATTTCGGCGTCGGTACGGTCGGCGGGGAAGCTTGCGATGTAGGTGACTTCGGGCGGCGCCGGCGGCACGAGCACGCTCTCGCTGGTGATCTGGTACATCAGCCCGAAGGTCATCAGGCCCGAGACCCCGAGTATCGGCCACTTGTACGGGGTCGGTTTCCGGAATTCGTGCCAGAAATCGAGTGCCCCGGGGGTGGGGTTAAAGCGGTTGATCATTCCCATGGCCGCAAGATAGCGACGGGGGCCCGATTTCGCCAGTGCTGATCGCGCCGGAGTGCTTCACACTGTCAATCGTAACTCACCTGGATCGGGACTCGTCCGCGCAGATTGCCGCCAAGTGCCACGGCGAGGTCGGTGTACAAGGTGCCGGTGAAGCGGAATTCCAGTACACCGGTCGAATCCAGTCGGGGTAGCTGCCCAAGGTCCGTAACGAAATCCCGCAGCTCCGCCTCTCCGCCTGCGGGGTCGCGCATGGTGACAAGGGTGGGAAACTCCACGCGGACCGGCTGGCGGGGCACGCCGCGAATGGTCGCGCGGCCCTGCACCGCAAGCCCGCCAAGATCGTCCAGATTGCCGATAATAGTTTTTGCGCCCGTCTGAATGTCGATCAGGACGCGGCCGACGCCGTCCCCAACCATGACCAACCGGCCGAAATTTATCTCGCTTTCGATCGTCAGCACAATTTCGGGGGGGGAGCCGTTACCAGGACGTCCGCCGCCCCCGCCTTTGGGCGGCGGGTTCGTTTCGCAGAAGTTGCATTGGCCCTGCGCCGCAGCAGGGGCTGCGGGCAGCAGCATCAGCATGGCGGCGCTGGCAAGCAAGGCGATCAGGCGGATCATTGATCGACCATGCCGGATCAGGGTTAATTTAACGTAAGGGAAACTCCTTAGGCATCCGGCATCCGGCTTTGTTTACCCGAAGGAAGCGTAGAGTGTGCGGCCCTCGCGTTTCAGCCAACGGTTGGCAGCAGCCAGGTCGCCGTCGAAAATCCGGCCGAGTGCGGCGTGGAACGCCGGACCGTGATCGAAATGAAGGAGGTGCGCGACCTCATGGGCCACAACCGACCGGCGCACGAAATGCGGTGCCTGCACCAGCCGCCAGTTGATCCGCACGGTGCCGCTGGACGAACAGCTGCCCCAGCGGCGCTGGGCGCGCGACAGGCGCAAGGCAGGTGCTGCGACCCCGGCGGACGCGCAATAATTCTGCAGATCGCCTTCGAGCAAATGCAACGCTTCCCGCTCCAGCCAGCGTTGCAGCCGGGGGGCGATGTTCTCCTCCGGACCGCCGATCACCACCCGCCCGTCGCCAAGCGTCGGCCTACGCCGTGCGCCCGCCTGCCAATCGATGATCAGCTCGTCCCCGCAATAGCGGAGCGACCCGCCCGGCACCGGCGCGGAGGGCTTGGGCAAGGCGGCAAGCTGCTCGGTCAGCCAGGCGGCACGGGAATGGGCGAACTCGATTGCATCGGCGGTCCGGCCCCAGCGCGGCAGCGTAACCCGCGCTTCGCTGCCGTCGGGTGCGATCCTCAGCACTACGCGCTTGGCGGTCGGATGCCGCCGGATTGCGATCGGCAGGGCCACACCATCGATCTCCACCGTCGGTTCCAGATGGTCGCGGCGAAGCCAGTCTAGCATCGGGTGCCGCCGGGCCTCATGGTGTATCCCATTCGACAATATGGTGTTCCAGCGGCCCGGACACGGATTCGCTGACCACCCGGCCGCGGACCGATATGCCAGCATGGACCACCGTTTCGCGGTCACCCGACAGCAGATAATGCCATTCCCGCAGCGGTTTCCCTTCGTGCCGCAACCGGTACGCGCAGCTTTCGGGAAGCCACGGTACGTCGCCCATGATCTTCATCGTCAGGCGCAGGCAATCCGGCACGAATGCCTTGCGGTTGCGGTAATCCCGGCATTGCGCGCTGCGGGTGTCGAGCAGTTTGCACGCCACATTGGTGTGTTCGATCTGCCCGGTTTCCGGATCCTCGATCTTGTGCAGGCAGCACCGGCCGCAGCCATCGCACAGCGCCTCCCATTCGGGCCGGGTCAATTGCGCCAGCGGCAGTTCCCAGAATTTCTCGCGCATCTGCTCGGTCACCGCTTTATCGAACCCACTTGGCCAGCTCTTCGGCGACCGCTTCGGCGCCGAGGTCGGTGGGCAGGGTCGCAATCGGCTGTCCGTCCGGTCCGAACAGATAGGTGATCGCATAATGTTCCATCAGGTAATTGCCGCTTTCGGGAACTTCTCCCTTGGAATAGGGAATCGCGAAAGCTTTTGCGGCGGATTTGATCTGTTCCGGCGTACCGGTCAGCCCGATCAGCCGCGGGTGGAAATTGCCGACGAATTTCCCCACCACCTGCCGGTTATCCCGCTCGGGATCGATGGTAATGAAGATCGGCTGGATTTGCGCGCCAAGACCAGGGTTCGCCTGTTCGAACTGCTGCAGGCCCTGCGACATGCGCTGGACGTCGGTCGGGCAGATGTCGGGGCAATAGGTGTAGCCGAAATAGACGATCCGGTACTTTCCGGCGAAGTCGGACCAGCGAACCGTCTTGCCCTCGGCATTGGTCAATTCGAACGGCCCGCCGATGGTCGCGCCATACAGCGGCGCCTGTTCCAGCGGTGTTCCGGGATCCGACGTGCAGCCCGCCAGCGACAAAGCCAGCGACAGGGACATCGCGGCCATCGCGGCAGAGCGGAGATATTTGAAAGTGTGGGGCATAGCGTGGAGGTTCATGCTCTGCTAACCAGCGTCGAGCAAGAGGCGACTCTGCCTTGAAACCAGAATTATTGGAGATCGACCAGTGGCGAAAGCCGTTTTCCGAAACGCCTACCTTGCCCTGATGCTGGCTGCCGGTGCCCTCGCCGTTCCCGCGGCGGCGCAGTTCTTCTCGTCCGGGTTCGAATTTCTGAAAGCCGTCAAGGACCGCGACGGGACCGAGGTCAACAAGGTGCTGGAAGCCACCAACGGTGCGGTTATCAACGCCCGGGACAAGGTTACCGGCGAATCCGCCCTGCATATCGTTACGCAGCGCCGGGACCATTTATGGATCCGTTTTCTGACCGAACAGGGCGCCAATCCCAACATTGCCGACGCGAAGGGTGTTACGCCGCTCCAGATCGCTACCAGCCTCGGGTATGTGGAAGGGGTCGAAGCGCTGCTGAAGGCCGGTGCGAATGTCAATGTGGCAAACAGCACCGGCGAGACGCCGCTGATTTCCGCGGTTCTGCGCCGCGATGTCGAAATGACCCGCTTGCTCCTTGCCAACGGGGCGAATGCCGACCGCAGCGACAATTCCGGACGTACCGCACGCGACTATGCGCGGCTTGACGCCAACAGCCGGTTGCTGGGGGAAATCGAAACTTCGGACGAGGATCGCAAGGTAGCCAAGCCCGCCAAATCCTATGGACCCAGCTTCTGATGGCGGATGTCGCCGACCTGACGCTCGACGAACTGCGCCTGGCCATGGCGCCGACGGTGGCCGAGGCCGCGATATTCGACGGCTGGAGCGCCGATGCCGTGGCCGCGGCTGCGAAGGATCTGGCGATCGATCCCGATGTGGCGGCATTGGCCTACCCGGGCGGGGCGATGGACATGATCGGGGCGTGGATCGAAACCATCGATGCCGCCATGGCCGAAGCCTTGCCAGCCGAGGTGCTCGCCAGGATGCCGATCCGGGAGCGTATCCGCAGCCTGATTCAGTTCCGCCTCGATGCCGTAGCCGGTCTGGAGGAAGCGCTGCGCCGCGCGCTCGCAATTATGGCCATGCCGCAGAACGCCGCGCGTTCGCTCAAGACTGGCTGGCACAGTGCGGACATCATGTGGCGGCTGGCGGGCGATACGGCGACCGATTACAACCATTATACCAAACGCACGATCCTCGCCGGGATCTACGGCGCCACGCTGGCGGTGTTCGTCGGCGACGAGAGCAAGGGCAAGGCGGACACGCGGGAATTTCTCGACCGGCGGATCGAAGGTGTCATGAAATTCGAAAAGCTCAAGGGCCGGGTGCTGAATTCGGACCGTGAAAGATTTAGTCTAACCCGGCTTTTCGGGCGTCTGCGTTACCCGGCACGCTAATGACTATTGAGAATTAGTTGCAATTGCCGCGTCGGTCTGGCAGCGCAGCACCATGAAGCTCGAGGCGCTCCAAAACGGTATTCCGGCCCGGATTCGTTCCGTGGACTGGTCGGCAATTGCGCCGGAAGAAGGCAAGCGGCTCCGCGCGCTTGGAATTGATGAGGGTGCGGAGGTAAAGATTTCCCATCGCGGTATCTTCGGCGGCAGAGATCCGATTGCGTTGATCATCGGCCGGATGACGATCGCGATCCGCCGGGTCCATGCTGCGGCAATGATGGTCGATCCGCTATGAACGCGCCCATCACGCTGCGATTGCGCAAGGCAGCACTGGTCGGCAATCCCAACGCCGGGAAAAGCGCCCTGTTCAACGCGCTGACCGGGGCGCGCCAGAAAATCGCCAATTATCCCGGGGTGACGGTCGAACGCAAAGCCGGGCGGCTGATGATGCCGGACGGCGTCGCGGTCGAACTGATCGACCTGCCGGGCAGCTATTCCTTCGACGCGACCAGCCCGGACGAGGAAGTGACCCGCGCGCTTGTGCACGGCGAGTTCGAAGGCGAGGTCCAGCCCGACGTCATGGTCCTGGTGCTCGATGCGGCCAATCTGGAACAGCATCTGGTGTTCGCACAGGAAGTTATCGAGCTTGGCCGCCCGACCGTGGCCGCGCTCAACATGGTCGATCTGGCGCAGCGCGACGGGCTGACGCTCGATCCCGACGCCTTGTCCGAGGCCCTCGGCATTCCGGTGATCCCGACCGTGGCCGTGCGGCGCAGAGGCCTCGACGAACTGATCGCGGCGATCGAGGTTGCCGAAGCGAATTTTGAGCAAGACCAGCGGCCGCATCCCCGGCCGCATCTGACCTTGCCGGAACGCCGTCTGGCAGCGCGCAACATCGCCAAGGCGGCGATCCTGTCCGTCAGCACGACGCGGCGGCTTCATACCGGCCTCGACCGGGTCCTGCAGCACCCCTGGATCGGACCGCCAATCCTGTTCGCGCTGCTGTTCGTGATTTTTCAGGCGGTGTTCGCCTGGGCAACCCCGTTTGCCGATGCGCTGGAGGGTGTTGCCGGATGGCTTTCCGGCCTGGTGGTGGCAATCGTCCCTGCGGGGCTGGTCCGCGATTTCCTCACCGAGGGGGTCATCGCCGGGGTTGGTTCGGTGGTGGTGTTCCTGCCCCAGATCGTCATCCTGTTCGCCTTCATCCTGGTGATGGAGGCGACCGGATATATGGCCCGCGCAGCCTTCATCATGGACCGGATGATGGCCGGTGTCGGCCTGTCGGGGCGCAGCTTCATTCCGCTGCTGTCCAGCTTTGCCTGCGCGATTCCGGGCATCATGGCGACCCGCAGCATCGCTGACCCCAAGGACCGCCTGACCACCATCCTGATCGCGCCGCTGATGACCTGTTCCGCGCGCCTGCCGGTGTACGGGATCGTCATTGCGGCGGTGATCCCGAACATCAGCGTGTGGGGCGGGATCGGTCTGCAAGGGCTGGTGCTGTTCGCATTGTATGTCGCCGGGATCATCGGTGCGATGGCGGCGGCGCTCATCCTGCGACGGTCGGTTACGGCCGGGCAGGCAAGCGGCTTCATCATGGAACTGCCCCGTTACCAATTGCCGCGGCTGCGTGACCTGCTGATCGGTTTGTGGCAGCGCGCGTGGGTGTTCCTGCGCCGCGCCGGCACAATCATCTTCGCGGCAACCGTGATTCTCTGGCTCCTGCTCACTTTCCCGAGGGCAGAGCCCGGCGAAAGCCAGCTGGATGCGTCGATCGCCGGCCAGATTGCCAGCGGAATGCATGTCGCCTTCGAGCCGATCGGCTTCAACCGCGAAATGACGCTGGCATTGGTCCCAGCAATGGCCGCGCGCGAAGTGGCGGTGGCGTCCCTCGCCACCACCTATGCGGTCGATTCCGAAGATGAGGCGGCAACCGAGAACGCCCTGCGAGATCAGATTACGGCGCGCTGGAGCCTGCCCACCGCGCTTGCGTTCCTCGCCTGGTTCGTTTTCGCGCCGCAGTGCCTGTCGACCATCGCGGTCGCCCGGCGCGAAACAAATGGGTGGAAATGGCCGGTGTTCATGTTGGCCTATTTGTTCGCTCTGGCCTACATCTTTGCGGGACTCACATTCTGGTCGGCGACTGCGCTCGGCCTATAGACAGGAACGAAGAGATATGGCGGGCAGCCTCAACAAAGTAATGCTGATCGGTAATCTGGGCGCGGACCCCGAAGTGAAGAGCTTCCAGAACGGCGGCAAGGTCTGCAACCTGCGCATTGCAACTTCCGAAAGCTGGAAAGACAAGAACACCGGCGAACGCAAGGAACAGACCGAATGGCACAGCGTCGCGATTTTTTCCGAAGGACTGGTCAGCGTCGCCGAACGATTCCTGCGCAAGGGCAGCAAGGTGTTCATCGAAGGCAAGCTGCAAACCCGCAAGTGGCAGGATGCCCAGGGCAATGACCGGTATTCGACCGAAGTGGTCCTTCGCGGATTCGACGGTACGCTGACCATGCTCGACGGTCCCGGCGGCGGCCAGGGCGGGGGATCGAGTGGTGGCTCCGGAGGCGGCGGCCAAGGTGGCAGTTCGGGTGGCGGCTGGAACCAGGGCGGCGGCTCGGGCGGTTCCGGCGGCGGCTCCGGTGGTTCGGGCGGCGGCTCCAACTATGACGATCTGGACGACGATATCCCGTTCTGATCGAGTGGCTGCACCTGCGGCTGGCGCTAGTCCTTTTTGAGCGCAGCGAGCGCGGCGAAGGGACCGCTGGGGGTGTCTTGGTCGAGAATTCCGGCCTGCTGGCGGAACGTGTCCGCGCCGGGGCCGCGTGCGAACGGGTCGATGGCCAGCCCGAGGCCCTGCGCAACCGCCTCGCCGAGATCGAAGCTCTCGCCGGAATAGAAAATCTCGTCGCACTCCTCGGTGGATATCTCCAGTTCTTCCTCCCGCGGAGCCTGCGCTTCGGGGACGAAGCGCAGCGACAGCGGTTCATCGATGTGAACCGGGAATTCCTCACCCGACACCGCGCAGTTCTGGAGGATATCAGCCAGCAGCCGTCCGGTGGCGGTTACCACTGCGCCTTCCGCTTGCAGGGACATTTCCGCCTTCATCCGATGCACCGCAGCTAGCCCGAACCGCCTGGCGAGAGCGGCCAATTCGGGCTTGCCCGGCTCGACCATAACCGGCCTGTCGGTGATCTGATGCAGCTTCACGATCCTGCTGAATTCGCTTTCGGGGAGGCTCACCGGGAAATCTCCCCGTCCAGTATGGCGGCAGGGGGCACGCTCGCAAGTTGATCGTGCAGCGCTTCCAACTGCTTCGCCAGCGCCGCCGGCTCCGCGCCTTCCGCCAGGCCGAGATTGCGCTTCACCGCGGCTTCCAGGCCCGACCGGTCGGACATCAGGGAATCGCGGAAGGCACCCAGCCGGCCGCCCATGGCCGACATCATCCGGCCCATATATTTGCCCAGCGCCGGATCGCCGATGCCCTGTTCGCGCAATTGTCCGTCCATATCGTCCACGAACAGTTCGGTCAGATGCACCGAAGGCGTCCTCAACTCGGGTGTCTGCTCCATCCGGATGAGCACCACCGCCAACACCGAGGTGATCATATCATAGCGGCCTTCCACCGTGTCCGGCACGCCGCAGTCCCGGTACCATTGCGATTCCCGCGCGATCTCCACGGTCCGCTGCCACAGCGGACGCAGTGCGTCCTTGGGATCGGGCTCGGTTCCGAACAGGCGGGAAAGGAAGGACATCAGCATTCTACCATCTGTTTTGAACCGCATCGCGGCTTCGTTAATTGGCAATTCAACCGGTCAGCCCCATGGATCTGGTACGCGGAGCGGGCAGGGCGCGGCAAGTTCTGCCGTTTCCCCCAATGGCTACATTGCATGGCGGGCGACATGCCCTTATGGCTTCGCTGCGATATAGCGGTTATCGGCGCTATTCAAAGTGACGAGTTTTTTGAGAAGGTTGGTTTTCGATGACGGCAGGTAAAGCAATCGGGGCAGGTCTGGCTCTGGCCATGGCGCTGGCGGCAGGCGGTTGCAGTTCGATTCGCGAAAACCGCGGCTATGTCGCGGACCAGAGCCTGATCAACGCGGTGCAGCCGGGAATCGATAACCAGCGTTCGGTGGAAGCGACCTTGGGCCGCCCGACCTTTACCAGCCAGTATGGCGAACCGACCTGGTATTACATGTCCAGCGTGACGGGCCGCAAACCGTTTGTTCGCCCGAAGATCATCCAGCATTCGGTCCTGAAAATTCGATTCGATCCCGCTGGTAATGTCATTTCGGCTGACCGGACCGGAGTCGATCAGGTCGCCTATATCTCGCCGGAAGGCGATTCGACGCCGACGCTTGGCCGCGAACGCAGTTTCTTCGAAGATCTGTTCGGCAATATCGGACAGGTCGGTGCTGGCGGCGCACCTCCCGGCGGTCCGGGCGCTTAAGGCTCGGCCAGAGCTGCTTTTCAGGCCGATATCCCGTCGGTGCTTGACCGGTATCGGGCAGGCCCCATATCTGCGTGATGGATGACAGCAGAAACGCGCACGGGCTCGTGCAATGGCACGGCACCACCATCATCGGCGTGAAAAAGGGCGGCAAGACCGTGATCGCCGGGGACGGGCAGGTCTCCATGGGCAACACGGTGATGAAGCCCAACGCCCGCAAGGTGCGCCGGATCGGCGAAGGCGGGCCTGAAAAGGGCAAGGTCATCGCGGGTTTCGCCGGGGCCACGGCCGATGCCTTCACCCTGTTCGACCGGCTGGAAAAGAAGCTCGAGCAGCACCGCGGCCAGCTGATGCGCGCCGCCGTGGAAATGGCCAAGGACTGGCGCACCGACAAATACCTCCGCAATCTGGAAGCGCTGATGATCGTGGCCGATGCCGACGTCCTGCTGGTGCTGACCGGTAATGGCGATGTGCTCGAACCCGAAGGCGGGGTCGCGGCGATTGGATCGGGCGGGAATTACGCGCTGTCGGCTGCCCGCGCACTCGATGCCTATGAAGACGATGCCGAGAAAATCGCCCGCGCCGCAATGGCCGTCGCGGCCGAAGTCTGCGTCTTTACCAACGACCGCGTGACAATCGAAACCGTCTGACCATCAGAGATATCATGACCGAAATGCTGACCCCCAAGGCGATTGTCGCCGCGCTCGACGAACATATCATCGGCCAGGCCGAAGCGAAGCGCGCGGTCGCGGTGGCGATGCGCAACCGCTGGCGGCGCCAGCGGCTCGGCGATGATCTGCGCGACGAGGTTACGCCCAAGAATATCCTGATGATCGGCCCGACCGGCTGCGGCAAGACCGAGATCAGCCGCCGACTGGCGAAGCTGGCCGATGCGCCCTTCGTGAAGATCGAGGCGACCAAGTTCACCGAAGTCGGCTATGTCGGCCGCGATGTCGACCAGATTGCCCGCGACCTGGTGGAAGACGCGATCCGGCTGGAGAAAGACAATCGCCGCGAAGCCGTGCGCGAAGCCGCGTCCAAGGCGGCGATGGACCGGCTGCTGGTGGCGCTGGTGGGCGAGAATGCCTCCGAAGCCACCCGCGAGAGCTTTCGCGAACGGATTGTCCAGAACGCGATGAACGATGTCGAGGTCGAGATCGAGATCAAGGACACGCCGTCCGCTCCGATGGAGATACCCGGTATGGGCGGCGGCATGGGGATGATCGACCTCAGCGACATGATGGGCAAGGCATTCGGCAAGACGAATACCAAGCGGCGCAAGCTGAAGGTGCCCGATGCGTGGGACAAGCTGGTCGATGAAGAAGCGGAAAAGCGGCTCGATCAGGACGATGTTGCGCGCGTGGCGCTGGCCAATGCCGAAACCAACGGGATCGTTTTCCTTGACGAGATCGACAAGATCGCGGTCAGCGATGTGCGCGGCGGATCGGTCAGCCGCGAAGGCGTGCAGCGCGACCTGCTGCCGCTGATCGAAGGTACGACGGTCGCGACCAAATACGGGCCGATGAAGACCGACCACGTGCTGTTCATCGCCAGCGGCGCGTTCCATGTCGCCAAACCGTCGGACATGCTGCCCGAACTGCAGGGCCGCTTGCCCATCCGGGTCGAGCTGCGAGCGTTGACGGAGGAGGATTTCGTCCGCATCCTCAGCGAAACTCGGGCCAATCTGGTCACCCAGTACAAGGCGCTGATCGCCACCGAAGATGTCACGCTGGAGATTACCGAAGACGCCATCGCCGAAATCGCCAGGATCGCGGCGCAGGTGAACGAAAGCGTGGAGAATATCGGCGCACGGCGGCTGCAGACGGTGATGGAAAAGCTGATCGAGGATGTCAGTTACGAGGCGGAGGATTTGAAGGGCCAGACGATCACCATCGACGCCGCCTATGTGCGCGAACGGCTGACCGAACTGGCGCAGGACGCCGACCTTTCGAAATACATTCTCTGAGCGCATTTCGTGCTAGCATGGCGCCCGATCACAGGAGAATCGCCATTCCCACCGGACGCTGCCATTGCGGCGCAATCGTCTACAGTTTTCGCGGCGGAGTGCGGCACAGTTCCGTATGCCATTGCACCGATTGCCGCCGCTGCGCCGGGGCCACCGGTGTCGCCTGGATCGCCGTGGCGGCAGATGATTTCGCGATTGAACAGGGCAAGCCCAGGCAATACGATTCCTCCGCCGATGCGCAGCGCTTCTTCTGCGGAACCTGCGGAACCGGCCTGTGGTACATCAACGAGAACGCCTTGCCCGGCCTGGTCGACATCCAGACCGCGACTCTCGACGAGCCGGAGGACTATCCGCCGCAAGTTCATGTCCAGATGGCGGACGCTATTGGCTGGGAAGAAAATCTGCCGGACCTGCCGCGGTTCGAACGTTTTCCGGACGCGGGGTGATAGTTGAAACTTCAAAAGCTGCGACCGGAACCACGATTCCTGTAGTACCCTAAGTAAATGCTGGGGCTGCTGGATTTGTGAATATTGTCTGCTAGCTTAAAAAATTGGATCGATGGGTTTTTATCGGGGGGCAGAAATTGCGCAATTTGATCCGGGCCGCATTGGCTTTCGTTTATCTGGCATTTGCCGCACCCGCCATCCCGGCGGACGTCGACAAGCCAGCGCCGAATTTTACCGTCAGGATGTTCGACGGTTCCAAAAAGGTGCTGGCGGATTATCGCGGCCATGTCCTCGTAATCAATTACTGGGCTACGTGGTGCGCGCCATGCAAGGCGGAAATGCCCATGATGAGCCAGTTTCACCGTCTCCATAAGGACAAGGGCTTCGAAATCATCGGAGTCGTTACCCAGGACAGTGTCCCGAAGTCCAAGCTGAAATCGGTAGTCGCCGCCTTGTCCTACCCGCTCGCAAGTTCGCTCAAGGGTGATTACGGGCTTATCCGTAATGCCGTGCCCACCACATATATTATCGATAGGAAGGGCCGGGTACGGTATGTCCGGGCGGGATCGTTCGACTTGTCCGATTACAACGAGTTGATTCTGCCGCTGCTCGGTGAGCCCGCCTGACGCAAGGCATTCGTCGGTTTGCCTTCGCTTTTCGTCTGTTAAGCCGAGGTCCGACTTGAAAAATTGCCGGTTGGATGGTTTCTTCCGGTCACAGATTCAATCCGAAAAGGGGCTGCTTGATGTTTCGTAGTTTTCTCGCCGCAGGATGCGGTATGCTGGCACTGGCAGTATCCTTGCCGCTGGCCGCGCAGACACCGGCTGGTTCCGCCGAAGCACTTTCCGCCCCGCAGATCGAATTCGAGGAATGGACCCTGGATAACGGGCTGCGTGTGATCGCGCTCCCCGATCAGGGTACCAGCACGGTCACCACCTCGATCTGGTACGATGTCGGTTCCAAGCATGATCCGGAGGGGCGTTCCGGCTTCGCCCATCTGTTCGAGCATATTCTCAGCCGCAAGACCGAGAATATGCCGTACAACATGATCAACAAGCTGACCGAGGATGTCGGCGGACAGCGCAACGCCTCCACCGGGGACGACCGGACCAATTATTACGAAACGGTCCCGGCGGAATATCTCGAGACCATGCTGTGGACCCATGCCGAACGCATGGCGCGTCCGGTGGTGGATGCCGAAGTGTTCGAAAAGGAACGCTCGATCGTGAAGGAGGAACTGCGCCAGCGGATTCTCGCGCCGCCTTATGGCCGGCTGCGGCTGGTGTTTGCCGAAAACGGCTATGATATCCTGCCCCACCGGCGGCCCGGGATCGGCAATATAGAGGAACTGGACGCGACCACGCTGGACGATGCGCGGGCGTTCCACCAGGCCTATTACGGGCCGGATACGGCAACCGTGATCGTTGCCGGAAATTTCGAGACGGCCGAACTGCGCGCCCTGATGGACAAGTATTTCGCTGCGATCCCGCGCCGCAGCAATGCAATCCCGCTCGAAATCACCGCGCGCGAGGAACGCCGCACGCAGCCGCGTTCGTTGGTCGCAACCGCCCCCAATGTGCCGCTGCCGGTGGTCGGGTATTTGTGGCAACTGCCTCCCCAGACCCATCCGGACGTTGCTGCGGTGAATGTGCTCGACGCGATCATGTCGAGCGGCCAGAACAGCCGCCTCTACAACGCTCTGGTTCGGACGGGCAAAGCGGTGGAGGCGCAGCAATTCGCCAACACGTCGGAAGAGGGCGGCTATTTCGCCAGCTTCGCGATCCTAAGCCCCGTCGCCGATCAGGACGAAGTTTCCGCCTTGCTCGCCGCCGAGTTCGAGCGACTGCGGACGCAGCCGGTCAGCGAAGCCGAATTGCGCGAAGCCAAGAACGAATGGGTCTCAGGCACGCTCAGCCGCCGCGAAACGGCGCGGGGCAGGGCGTTCGAACTCGGCGAAGCACTGGTTTCCACCGGCGATCCGCGCTGGGCCGACCGGCTCATGGCCGACATTGCGAGCGTCACCGCAGCCGATGTGATGCGGGTTGCGCAGACGTGGCTAACGGCGGAATCGGTTGTCGCCATGCGCTATGTCGCGGGCGAGGCGGACCCCTCCACCTATGCCAATCCGGTGCCGATGCCGACGTTCCGCAGTGTGCCCCCTGCTTCCGGCGAGCCGGCGCTGTTGAATGACGAAGCCACGCGGCAGGCACCGCCCACCCCGAGCCCGGTCCCCACGGTCGAACGCGCGCCCCTGATCCAGACGACGCTGGATAACGGGATCAGGCTGGTCTCCACCCAGACCGGCGATGTTCCGCTGGCGACGATCACCGTCGTCCTGCCCGGCGGCACCAGCGCCGATCCGGCGGGCAAGGCCGGACTTGCCGAGATGACCGCAGGACTGGTGGACAAGGGCACCGCCACGCGCAGCGCAGAGCAGATCGCCCAGACGCTCGAAAGCCTGGGCGCGTCAATGTCGGCCAGCGCGGGGCCGGACGGGACCTTCGTCAGTCTGACCGCGCCGGTGGGCAATATCATGGCGGCTGGCGAGGTGATGTCGGACGTGATCCGCAACGCCTCTTTCCCGCAAGACGAGCTCGACCGCGAACGTAAACGTGCGGTGGATGGATTGCAGGTGGCGATGAAGGATCCGGGCAGTCTGGCCGGGCTCATTGCATCGCCGGTGATGTACGGCACTGCCGCCTATGGCGGGGTCACCACCGCGGAAAGTCTCACCCGATTGACGCGGGACGATCTCGCCAGCTTCCGGGCTAGCTGGTGGCACCCTGCGGCGGCGCAGATCGTGGTCAGCGGCGGTGTTGCTCCCGACCGGGCGAAGGAAATCGCGGGCGCGCTGTTCGGTGACTGGCTGAGCGATCAGCCAGCACCTGCCCCGATCGCGGATCCTTCCGGCCCTGCACCGGCCCCGCGCACATTGGTGATCGACATGCCCGAAGCTGGGCAGGCCGCCGTAATTGCCGGGGTTCGCGCGATCTCCCGCAGCGATGCCGATTATTATCCGTTGATGCTGGCCAATACCGTGCTGGGTTCCGGGTCGAACGGGCGGTTGTTCGAAGAAGTGCGGACCAAGCGCGCGCTCAGCTATGGGTCCTACAGCTCGTTCGGGGCCCGGGCAGGACAGGCGGTGCTGAACGCGAGCGCCCAGACCAAGAATGAAACCGCCGACGAAGTGGCAGCGGTGATCCTAGAGCAATTCGAACTGCTTGGCACCGCGCCGCTGGAGGAGGAGGCGCTGCAGAAACGGCGGCTGTTCCTGGCGGGCAGCTATGCACGGGCGCTGGAAACGAGCAGCGGGTTCAACGGGATCGTCGCCGGATTGCTGCAGCAGGGGATCGCGCCCGAAGAAGCGGCATTATTGGCTGAGCGGCTGCAGGCGGTTTCGCCGGAAGCCGCGCTCGCGGTGTCGCGGCGGATTGTCCGCCCGGAAAATGCTTCGCTGATCATCGTCGGTAACGCGGCGGAGTTCATCGACGACCTGCGGCAGGATTATCCCAGCGTCGAAGTCATTCCGGTGAGTGAACTCGACCTCAACAGTCCGACCTTGCGCAAGCCCGCAGGATAGCGGCAATCGGAGCGGACGCGGCACTTCGGCTGGATTTTATTCGGCGATTTCGGTTTCCGCTCCGCTTTCGGTCTGCTGCCGGTTCCACATATCGGCATACAGCCCGCGGCGTTCGAGCAGCGCCGCGTGGCTGCCTTTTTCCGCCATCCGCCCATCGCTCAGAACCAGGATTTCGTCGGCATCGGCGATAGTTGACAGGCGGTGGGCGATCGACAGGCTGGTGCGGTTTTCCGACACCTGGTGAAGCGTGTCGAGAATATCCTGCTCGGTGCGGCTGTCGAGGGCGCTGGTGGCTTCGTCCAGGACCAGGATCGGCGGGTTCTTGACCAAAGTGCGGGCGATCGCCACGCGCTGTTTCTCGCCGCCCGATAGCTTCAGCCCGCGTTCGCCCACTTCGGTATCGAAGCCCATGGGCAGTTTCTCGATGAAGGGCAGGATCGCCGCGCCCTGCGCCGCCGCAAGCACATCTTCGTCGCTCGCGCCCGCCCGGCCATAGGCGATGTTATAGCCAACGGTATCGTTGAACAGCACGCTGTCCTGCGGCACAATTCCGATCGCTGCGCGCAGGCTGGCCTGGGTGACTTGGGCGATGTCCTGCCCGTCGATCAGGATGCGGCCAGACCAGGGATCGTAGAACCGGAACAGCAGCCGGGCGATGGTGCTCTTGCCCGCGCCGGATGGCCCGACAATCGCGATATGGCCGCCAACCGGGACATGGAACGACAGGCCATGCAGGATGGTGCGATCGGGATCGTAACCGAACACGACATTGTCGAAGGTGATGGTCGGCTGGCGGATGGCCAAAGCCGGCGCGCCGGGGCGGTCCTCAACCTCGACCTCGCTGTCCATCAGTTGGAACATCGCAGCCATGTCGATCAGTCCCTGGCGGACGGTACGGTAGACGAAGCCGAGCATATCCAATGGCCGGAACAGCTGCATCAGATAGCTGTTCACGAACACCAGATCGCCGACCGTCAGGAATCCCTGGCTCCAGCCCCATACGGTATAGGCCATCGCCCCGCCCATCAGCAGATTGGTGATCAGCGACTGTGCGATATTGAGCAGGCCGAGGGAGTTTTCCGATTTTATCGCTGCTTCGGCATAGGCGCGGGTGGATGCGGCGTAGCGTTCCTCCTCGCGGGCTTCGGCGCTGAAATATTTGACCGTCTCGTAATTTAGCAGCGAATCGACCGCGCGCGAATGGGCGCGACCATCCAGATCGTTCATCTCGGCGCGCAGCTTGGTCCGCCACTCCGTGATCCACCGCGTAACGGAGATATAGGTAACAACCGTCAGCGCGGTCGCCAGCACCAGCCCAAGGCCGAAATTGATGTAGAAAATCACCGCCACCGCGGCCAGTTCGATGATTGTGGGCGCGATGTTGAACAGCAGGAAATACAGCATCGTGTTGATGCTCTTGGTCCCGCGGTCGATCGTCTTGGTGATCTCCCCCGTCCGCCGCGACAGATGGAAGCGCAGGCTCAGCCGGTGGAGCCGGCGGAACACGTCTTCGGCCAGTTGGCGGATGGCGTCCTGCCCGACACGTTCGAAGGTGATGTTGCGCAGATTGTCGAACACCACGCTGGTGAACCGGCCGAGCGCATAGGCCAGCACCAGCGCCGCTGCGACCATCATCGCCTCGTTGCTGGCCGTGGTCATCGTATCGACCGCGTTCTTGTAGGCGAACGGCAACAGCAGAGTGGTCGCCTTGCCCGCGAGCACCAGCAGGATGGCGATCACGATCCGGCTCTTCAGAGCGGCATTACCACTCGGCCACAGGTAAGGCAGGAACCGCTTGAGCGTTTTCCAGCTATCGTGATTGGCGGGCGCCGGGGTGGGGAAATCGGGTGGCATCGGCGCTGCATTTGGTGCCCCGCGCCCCTTTACGCAATGGCTGGTTGGCAGCCGGGGCTGTTAACCGCCTTGCGCCGCTTGGGAATAAAGCCGCGTGGCCTTGGTCGATCGAACCGGAGTTGCACCGCGGTAGGACTGCGGCGGGAGATCGAACAGCACCTGACGTGAATTGAAATCGATCGCCACCCGGTCGAACCCCCGCAGATCGTTCATCCCAAGGATCAGGGCAGGGCGGCGGCCGAGCCCCAGCTCGTCGAATGCAGGGCTGTCGGCAAAGGTGATCGCCGTGTTGCTTAGCTGCACTGACTGGATCCGCAGCGATTTGGCGATGGCAACGTTGCCCTTGATTGCACTTCCATTC
This sequence comes from Allopontixanthobacter sp., assembly GCF_034376665.1. Classification (NCBI taxonomy): domain Bacteria; kingdom Pseudomonadati; phylum Pseudomonadota; class Alphaproteobacteria; order Sphingomonadales; family Erythrobacteraceae; genus Allopontixanthobacter; species Allopontixanthobacter sp. The sequence goes on from NZ_JAXMJI010000023.1 coordinate 29,617, forward strand.
ACATCGGTCGCGGTAGAGGGGCCCTGGTCGGATCCGCGCAACCTGCGCCGCAGCGCCATGTTGCCGATGCTGCCCTGCGCGCCGGTATCTATAATGACAGCGGTGCTGACCCCGTCGATCACCGCATCGGTGATGATCAGGCGGCCAAGTTTCCGCCGCGCGCGGACGACGATCTCGTAACCGCGATTGCCGCCCAGTTCCTTCGCATTGTCGACGGCAATTGTTTCGTCGCGGAAATTGATCATCACCCGCAAGTCTTGCAGGCTGTCGAGCCCGAGGATGCCGTCGGCACCGATATGGTGCGCCTCCAGCAGCGGGGCGGTGATATTGTCCAGCACCCGCGCTGCGAATTCGAGCCCGTTCAGTTCGACCAGCTGCACCGGAACCCGGCTGGCCATGCCCACCACCGTCGCGGTTCCCACGGTTTCCAGCTGGAGCCTTTCGCTCAATCCGCGGGTGACCACGGTCGCTTGCGAGCCGGTATCGATCATGAAGCGAAACGGACCTTCGCCCTCGACCGTTACGGGCACGGTCATGCGGTCATATCTGTCTGGCGTTCCAATGATTATTTCGGTGTTCGAGGCAGTACCGGCGTCGGGCAGTTCGGCCATTGCCTCGCCCGCGGCGTTCGCCACAACGGGGGGCGCGGGCGCGGTAGGGGCCGACGCCAGGGCCGCTGCGAACAAGGGGGCTGAGATCATGCCGACTCTCCCGCGGTCCGCAAGAACCAGGCTTGTGTGTCCAGCGGTACCGGGGGCATCTTACCACTTCGGCCCTTCAGCTCCAAGTGCGCCGAACGGGTGCTAGGCGGTAAGAGCGATCTGCCGGTCTTTGCGGAGCATGGCCCAGGTCTCGCGGAGCAAGGGCGGCCAGCCCAGCCACAGGGTTACGCCATAGGCAAGCGCTCCGGCGGGCACCGTCAGCAGCAGTTGCATGGGTGCGGCAACGGGTCCCGCAGCCGCTTGGACTGCGGCGACCACCCCCGCCATCACCGCGCAGGCCAGCGCCACCGGCAGCAGTTCGGCAAGCAACTCGCCCAGGCTCAGCCCCACGGCCGGCAATGTCAGTGCAAGGGTCGCAGCCAGCAGGGTCGGCGCCGCGACCCACCACGCATGAACGAGTCCCATCGGACCAGAGGCAATCCCGATCAGGAAGACTGCCGGGTATACCACCGCACCGATGGCACTGGTGGTCACATAGATACGCGTCGTTCCCATCGCATTGGTTGCCGGCGAACAGACAATCTGCAGCGCCATCAGCGGCATGGCAATGGCGAGGCCCGCCGCGATCGGGGCCATTTCCGACCATTTGGGACCGAACAGGGTCAGCACCGCGGCATCTGCCGTCAGCGCGAGGCCGATATAGATCGGCGCGGTCACCAGCAGTACCGTCCGCAGGGTGCGCAGGAAGAACGGAGCAAGCGGCTTCCCCAGCTTGTGCAGTTCCGCATAGGCAGGAAAGGCAACCTCGTTGATCGGGGGCAGAAAGCGGCCCGTCACGATGAGCGTCAGGAACAGCGCCTCGGAATAGAGGCCGAGTTCGTGCGTATCGAAAGCGCGGCCGGCGATGAAGATGTCGCTCTGGCTCTGGATGATCCAGAACAGCTGGCACAGCGTCAGCGCGCCGCCGAAAGTCAGGATGTCACGCGCGCCGCGGAAATCGAAGCTCGGCCAGACCAGCAGCCGGGCGGCAATCGTCAGGCCCAGCGCGCGGGTAATTGCCATAGCGATCGGGGCAAAGACCAGCGCCCAGACGCCATATCCCCGCCACGCCATCCATAGGGCGACCCCGGCACCTGCCGCGGCAGAAACCAGGTTAACCAGGCCCTGATTGCGAAACTCGATCTTCCGGGCGAGCAGGGCAGAGGGCAGGGCGATAAACGGCACGGTGAGGAACAGCGCCGCCTGGACCCGTAACATATCCGCCACCACAGGTTGGCCGTAATAGGCGGCGATATAGGGAGCGAGCAGGAACTGCGCCGACGCGATCAGGCCGTTCGCCAGGATCAGCATTCCGAAAACCTGCGAGACCTTGCGGCCATTGATCTGCGGCGCCTGGATCAGCGATGTGGCGAAACTGTATCCGTTGAGGAAAGCCAGCGCAGCCAGCACGACTTGCGTCATCGCAAACAGCCCGTAATCGCTGGGATCGAGCAGGCGCACGACCGCCAGCGTCGATCCCCAGGTGATGATCTGCGCTAGCACCTGCGTACCCCAGCGCCACGCCATCGCGCTGCGGACACGCCCGCTGAACCCGTGGTCAGTCTCCAGCGGTTCGCCTGATGTCGCCGCACTGCGGAAAGATGGGTTGGCTTCGGGCATCGTTCCGCGTGCGATACAGGGGAATCGTGAATAATTCGCAGCACCGGAATGGGGAATCGGACCGCCGAAATGCGTTAGGGCGGGCCGAACGACCGCGTGATTCCCGCCAAAAGCTGCCAAAATCCCGAAAATGGCTTGAAAACCCGCCTCGGACTGTCGCAGTTTTGTAGCTGGAAAACCGCGGAATTGCGGGCTTTTTTCGCCTGTTTGAAATAAAATTGCAAAAAGCCGTTGACCCAAACCGAGGTCATCAGTAGAAGCCAATCCACCGGAGCGGAACAGACGGTTTCAACCGCCTCAAACGCCTCGGTCGCCAGTATAAACGGACAACCAGTCCCCCGGTTTCAAAATCGGGGAACCCTAGTTGTCCGCTTCTTATGTTGGATGGCTCTTTGACATTGTTAGTTTTAGATGAAGGGACATGTGGGCGACGGCGCCCGGTCCGGGGGCTTTTGGGCTCCGGATACCGGTTAATCAAGTCGATGCCTTAACATTCCATCCTTGCTCACGCATCGATGGTTTGGACATGTCCTTCGTATCCATTACGTTTGACAAGTGCAGGTATCGGCTCCCGAAATTCGGGCTGTTCGGCTAGCGATCCTAGATCGTGCTGAATGGTTCGTGACACAAACTTGAGAGTTTGATCCTGGCTCAGAACGAACGCTGGCGGCATGCCTAACACATGCAAGTCGAACGAACCCTTCGGGGTTAGTGGCGCACGGGTGCGTAACGCGTGGGAACCTACCATCAGGTTCGGAATAACAGTTAGAAATGACTGCTAATACCGGATAATGTCTTCGGACCAAAGATTTATCGCCTTTTGATGGGCCCGCGTTGGATTAGCTAGTTGGTAAGGTAAAAGCTTACCAAGGCGACGATCCATAGCTGGTCTGAGAGGATGATCAGCCACACTGGGACTGAGACACGGCCCAGACTCCTACGGGAGGCAGCAGTGGGGAATATTGGACAATGGGCGAAAGCCTGATCCAGCAATGCCGCGTGAGTGATGAAGGCCTTAGGGT
>NZ_JAXMJI010000024.1:0-6979 GCF_034376665.1 Allopontixanthobacter sp.
GTGCTGCGCCATCTGCGCCTCGATCCCGTCCAGCCACGCCGCTTCGGGTGGCCGGTCATCACCCAGCAGCCGGTTGCGTTCGCGCAGCGCGTTTTCGTAACGTGCGGCATGGCGGGCATGGGCGGGGTCCAGCGCCAGCGCCATCCGGTCCATGAACCGCCGCCGCGCGCCCGCACTGTCGGCGAACAGTCGGTCCATCGCCGGCGTCAGCCAGCTGATGGCGAGCCATTCGCCGAGTCCGACTGCGCTGGCCGGAGCGCCGTTGACCTGCACCAACCGCCGCCCGGGTTGGGGCGGCTGGGTAAAGGTGCCGAGCCGAACGGCGTCTTCTTCCGCCTGCCCGGCCAGCGAGGCCCCGACCTGGAATCCGCCCGGACCGTCCGAACCGGCCATTTCCGCAAGCGCCGCGCGCCGAAGCCCTCTACCGGGGGCGAACAGCGAAATCGCTTCCAGCACATTGGTCTTGCCCGCGCCGTTTTCGCCGACCAGCAAATTGAACTGCCGCGCGCCGTCAAGACGCGTTTCGCGGTGATTGCGGAAGTGGGAAAGGGTGATCGCATCAAGAGCCATGGGCGGGTGCAGCCCTAGCCCGCAGGCAGCGATTGCGCCAACCGAAAAGGCACGTTTCCAATTGTTGGTGGAAAATCCCAATATTGCGGAATTATTGTTTATCGCTATGCCGCCGATTTGGTTAACTTTGGCTGAAAACTGCGGTTTTCCGAAACTGGCACGGCCCGTGCAACGTATCTGGCATCCCCGGGAATGGTTTCCGGGAAAACCAGTAAGAAGGAAAATCTACCGTGGCCAATCTCAGCAACCGTGTTGTCGCAGCACTTTCGTCCATCGCCCTGTCGGCAGCGTTCCTGGCATTCGCAATCGCCCCTGCCAGCCAGACCGTCGTCCAGTCCGGCCTCATCGCCTGAACCTACCATTCCCCGGCGTCATCCGGGCCAAGCACAGGAATACACCATGACCGATATCAGTAATCTCAGCAGTCGCTTCGTCGCCGCTCTGTCGTCCATCGCCCTGTCGGCAGCCATTCTTGCCTTCGCAATTGCGCCCGCCAGCCAGAGCGTCTTCCACTTCGGAGCGATCGCATGAGCAATCTCGACCACAGCAAGAACCGCACGCCTGTAAGCGGATCAGCCAGCAAGAACTTCCGCCTGGACAAGGCACATGGCAAGATCTGGGGTGTCTGCGGCGGGATCGCCAATTACTTCGGGATCGACGCCACCCTGGTACGCGTAGCTTTTGTCCTGGGTACGCTGATCGGCTTCGGATCGTTGCTGCTGGTGTACGTCGCCATCGCACTCATTGCGAATTGAGGGGGCCCTGCGGGGTCCCCCCAACCATTCCGATATTCCGAAGCACCAGGATTACATGGCGGAAATGCCGCCATCCAGTTTCAATTCCGCGCCGGTCATGAAACTGCTTTCATCGCTGGCAAGAAACAGCACCCCTTGCGCGATTTCGCGCGGCTCGCCGATCCGGCCAAGCGGTATCTGACGGGCGAGCTTGCCCACCACCACGTCCTTTTCGATCCCGGCATTCCGGCCGATCCCGTCCAGGATCGGGGTGTCCACAAATGTGGGGTGGACCGAATTGCAGCGGATGTTCCACCCGCGCTTGCCGCAATGCAGGGCAACCGATTTGGTCAGCATCCAGATCGCCGCCTTCGAGGCGTTATAAGCGGGCATGGTATCGCTGGCGATCAGACCGGCAATCGACGAGATGTTCACGATCGAACCCGGCTGGTGCTCCTTCATCAGCGGCAATGCCGTCTGGCACCCCAGGAATGCGCTGTCGACATTAACCGCGAAGGCCTTGCGCCAGTCTTCGAAGGTGCAGGTTTCGATATTCCCCGCCACCCCGATCCCGGCGTTGTTGACCAGCACCGACAACCCGCCAAGCTGTTCGCGCGCGGCCTCAACCGCGGCGGTCCAGTCGGCCTGGCTGGTCACGTCATGGCCCAGCGCATAGGCCGTCCCGGAACCGCATTCCGCGTTGATCAGCGCCGCCGTTTCCGCCGCGCCAGCCGCGTTGAGATCGGTGCACAGCACCCGCGCGCCTTCCTGCGCCAGCAGGGTGCAATGCGCGCGGCCAAGGCCCTGCGCAGCGCCGGTGACCAGCGCCAGTTTGCCGGCGACACGGCCATTGATCCTGGCGCTCATGGTAATTCCTCTCTGAAGATTGTCGTGCCGAGCAGAAGCAGCAGCTTTACATCGATTGCGGCACCCGCCGCGCGCTTGCTGTCGAGGAAATCCGCCAGTTCCGCAAGAGGCACCCGGTGGGCAGTGATGTTTTCACCTGCGACCCCGCCGCCTTCGCCGACTTGGGTCAGCCCGCTCGCCCGGACCAGAGTGAAGTTCTCGCTGAGCATTCCGGGGGAGGAATAGTATGTGCCGAGATCGGTCAGGCGCTCTGCCCGGTAGCCGGTTTCTTCTTCGAGCTCGCGCCCCGCTGCGACCAGCGCATCCTCGCCTTCGTCGCCGTCCCCGTCGCCGATCAGCCCGGCGGGAAGTTCGATACAACTCCGGCCCAGCGGCACACGGTATTGTTCGACCAGCAGCACCTGCCCATCCTCCACTGCCGCGATTACCGCGGCGCGGATGTTGCGGGCGCGGCCGACATATTCCCACCGTCCGCGTTTCTTCGCGGTCACATATTTGCCCTGCCAGACCACTTCTTCGGGCGCGTCGTGATCCGGGGCCGGCATCAGACCTCGATCAGCCGGTCGGGGAGTTCGTTGACATCGTCCGCGCCGCGCGGGAAGTGCTGCGCCAGCACCGCGCCGACATCGCGAATTCCGGCGGCCATGCCCTCGGCAATGTGGCCCTGCTTTATCTCGGTCAGCATATCGGCCATCGCCTCGCCCCAGACTTCCGCCGGAACTTTCACAGCGATCGGTTCATCGGCGACAATTTCCGCCCGGTGCTCGCGCAGGGAGAGATAGATCATGATCCCGGTGCGGCCATGGGTACGCCGCTCCGCCCCGACCTTGAAGAGGGAAATCGCGCGGGCGTGCACCCGTGCGGTCTTGACCGGGCCGGGTATCAGCAAGAATTTGAGCGGCTGCCACAATTGGATCAGCCACACCGCGAAGAACTTGAGCAGGCCGAGCGCAATTGTCAGCGAGATAATCTCGCCGTTGGTCCACTGGTGCCCCCAGCCGCCCATCAGCGCGTCGATCTTGCCGAGGAAGAAGGCCGGCCACACGGCAAACACGCTCATCGCGGTAAACGCTGCCACCGCGGCCCAGGCGAGCGCGATGTCGCTGTACCCGTCCGACTGGCCCGCCAGCACCGTGACGATTTCGCCCGAAGTGGTTTCCTCCGCCGCAGTAACCGCCGCGGTGACGATCGCCGCATCCTGTGTGTTCAGGTAAGCCATGTTACCAGCCTCCCGAGGCGCCGCCGCCCCCAAAACTGCCGCCGCCACCGGAGAATCCGCCGCCGCCACCCCCGCCGAAACCGCCAAAGCCGCCCGAGCCATGGCTGCCACCGGCGCTGCGAGCCGCCGCGCTGAGAGCTTCCCACAGGATGATGTTGCCCACCGTGCTGCCGATGCCGCCATGGCGCCGCCTGCGTCCGCGTCCGCTTAACATGGGCAGGACGAAAAAGAAGAATATGAATGCGAACGGGAGGAATGCGCCCACGGGAAATCCCCCGCTGGTCTCGCGCTTCTCGTTTGCCTGCGCGGCAATCTCCAGCGCCTCCGCCTCGGGCAATTGCAATTGCTGGATGATCGCGTCCGTGCCGACATCGATTCCGCCGGGATAATCCCCGTCGCGGAAACGGGGCAGGATCTGCTGCTGGATGATCAGCGCCGACAGACCATCCGTCAGATAGGGCTCCAGCCCGTAACCGACTTCGATCCGCACCTTGCGTTCTTCCGGTGCGACCAGCAATATCGCGCCGTCGTTGCGCTCCGCATCGCCAAGACCCCATTCGCGGCCCAGACGGTAGCCGTAATCGGAAATTTCATACCCCTGCAGGCTCGGCACGGTCACTACCACCAATTGCCGTTGGGACTGTGTTTCGAGTGCTTCCAGCTTGGCGGCCAGCGCGGCTTCGTCCGCATCGGGGATGATGTTGGCGTTATCGACCACACGGCCGGTAAGCGCAGGAAATTCCTGCGCGCTCGCCGGAAGGGCGAACACCATCGCCAAGCCAACGAGCAAGATCGAAAAACGGCGCATCATGTTGTTTTTCCAAGTTTGGTCCTCAACTCGCGGTCCAGCAAGTCAACGCCGTTTTCTATTCCGGCAACATAGTCGCCATCCCTGAATGATGGCAGCATCATCTCGATGAATTCGCCACAACGATCATCCGGCAATGACTTTTCCAGACCGTAACCTACCTCAATCCGGACCTTTTGTTCGTTAGGGGCAACGATCAACAGCAATCCGTCATTTCGTTCCTTGTCGCCCAAACCCCAGCCGCGACCCAACCGCAGGCCATAATCCTGAATTGTCAGCCCTTCCAAGCTGGACGTGGTCACCACTACAAACTGGGCCTTGGTATCACGCTCGATTTCGGCCAGCTGAGTTGTCAGATCCGCTTCAATCAAATCCGGAATAAGGTCAGAGGCATCGACGACGCGCCCGGTCAACTCAAGCGGCGCGTTTTCCGCTCGAGTTGGTTCCGGGAACAGCCCCAGTGGATCAACTGACTCGTCACATCCGCTAAGCGCCACTGGTGCAAGAAAGATGAGGACAAGGGCAGGCGCCCGCATTTCGGTCAACTGCCCGGCGTGGTGTCGGTATTCGGCGTCATGTCCAATGTGGGCGCGGCCTCGGCGCCCGGCGTGGTTGCCTCGTAGGGGACCATCGGTTCCGCACCGTGGATCAGGTTCGCGCCGATCGTATCGGGGAAGGTGCGAATGGTGGTGTTATAGACGCGGACCGCTTCGTTGTAATCGCGCAGGGTAATGCGAATGCGGTTTTCCTGCCCCTCAAGCTGGCTTTGCAGCATCTGGTAATTGGCAATGCTCTTCAGGTCGGGATAGGCTTCAAAGCTTGCCAGCAACCGGCCGAGACCCGCGCCGAGCTGCGACTGGGCCGCCTGGAACTGGGCCATTTTCTCTGGATCGTTGAGGTCGTCGGCGCTCAATTGAACGCTGGTCGCCCGGGCGCGCGCTTCCATCACATCGGTCAGGATGCCGCGTTCCTGCTCCGCCGCGCCCGCCGCCACTTCGGCCAGATTGGGGACCAGATTGGCGCGTTCCTGAAACGCGGCCTGCACATCGGCCCATTTGGCCTTGGCATTTTCTTCTGCCGCCGGCACTGAGTTGATCCCGCAGGATGCAAGACCCAGCGCGGCAAGGGCGACGAGCGCGGACCGGACCGGCGCAAACCGGCGAACGGAGGTGAAATTCATTTGCAAAATCCCCTTGAAAATCGCCTTCCGGCGGCTCTTCGGCATTGTCGAGTACCTGTGTTAAACAGATAGCACACCGCCACGCCGTTTCAAGCGTTTCACGAACCGAGGGAAGCGACATTGCCAGCTCGCTTGGCATTTTCGGCCTCTGCTGGCAGAGTTTATTCGGACCAGAGAAGGGGACTGCTGCAATGCTCAAGGATTTCAGGGAATTCATCGCCAAGGGTAACGTGATCGACCTGGCTGTCGCGGTGATCATCGGTGCGGCGTTCGCCGCCATTGTGGGATCGCTGACCGACGAGATCATTATGCCGATCGTCGGCGCGATTTTCGGCGGGGCGGATTTCTCCAACTATTTCATTCTGTTAAGCGCGCCCGAGGGCTATGAAGGCTCGCCCACGGACTATGTCGCGCTGAAGGAAGCCGGCGCTGCAATGATCGGCTACGGCGCGTTCATCACCGCGATCATCAATTTCCTGATCCTGGCGTTCATCATTTTTCTGATGGTGCGCTATGTCAAGAAACTCACCGCAAAGGACGAAGTTGCCGCGCCGCCTGCGGGGCCGAGCGAGGTCGACCTGCTGACTGAAATCCGCGACCTGTTGAAAAAATAGGTCGGCTGCCCGCGCGTCCGGGAACCGCCTGCGCAATTGTTAGTTAAGTGCTGCATGGCCGCCGCCACCGGCGCCTGTCCTACTTTAAGAGGGGAACCTTACATGCGTAAATTTCTGATTGCTTCCGCGCTTACCTCCGCAATGGCCCTGGCGGCATGCGCCGGTCCGGAAACGGAGACTGAAGCCGAAGCGGAAGCCATGGAGCAGACCGCCGACGAATATGATGCGGCCGCCGATGCAGCCACCACCGAAGCCGGTGAAGAAGCGTTGGAAGAGCAGGCCGATGTGGCCGAAGATCAGGCCGATGTGCTTGAAGAAGCGGCGGACGAAGAAGAAGGCATTGTGGCCCAGTAATCCACTCGCCCACAACATGCCGCCGTGGTGCAACCTGCCCGGCGAAACCTATTCGAGAAAAGGGCAGAGCGCGCGGCGCTCGGCCCTTTTTTCTCGTCTTTCTTGCCTGCCGCGCGCGCGGGTCACTTCACATTAATCCAATTGCGTCTATATGAGACCTGCCGGTTTCGACCGGATATGGCGATAAATTGCGATGTGCAATAGACGCAGCGGACCCGGGGGCAGTACCCGGCGGCTCCACCAAAACCCCTGATCCGTCAGGGACTTCTGACGGGGCCGAACTAGGATCGACGTGTGTTCAAAAGCATTGTTTTTGCCCGGGTTGAGAATCCCCGTTAAAAGCTCACAACACATAAGTGCAAACGATAACGACGCACTCGCAATCGCTGCGTAATCTGACGGCCTAACGGCCTGATCTTACAAAGCTAAAGCGCGGTTGGACCGACCGGGCAACAGAACGGATACCGGGCGTCCGGAGGGTACGTAGCAACAGAAACCCTCCACTTATTTCATCCTTGGTTCGGGCCATGTGGCGGGAAGCCAAGGTCGGGCGAAGTTTCAAGCTTGCGCCGTGGATTGCTTCGCTACGCTCGCAATGACGAGATTTTTGCAGGAGCGCGGCACATCACGACA
>NZ_JAXMJI010000025.1:0-11228 GCF_034376665.1 Allopontixanthobacter sp.
GTCCTGGGCGCTCAACGAAACCTGAATGAACGGCAGGTTTCATGGCAGACGAATGAGCCTGGGAACGACCGGTTTGTCGGCGGAGGTCGTCACACTGCCTTCGGTCGAGCCTATCGGCAGCTATTCGACGTTTGCGCAAAAAACCTGCCGTTCCGGACACAACCAGACCCGGTCGTTCACTTCCGCCAAAATTGACGTCTGGTTTCGCTTGAAGCCGCCATGCCGATTTCGAATTTGCGGACCGGACCCTCACATAACAGGAGGTAGGTAAAAAACAGACAGCGCAATTGGAGTCGATCAAGCTTTACGGCGGGTCGCTCGCCGTCTGCGGTGCTCAAGTCGCTCAACGCGAAGAGCTTCATCAGCGCTACCCGGCCCGCGTAGGTCGCCAACAGCACCTCGGCTTTTAGCCAGTGGCTCGTAACAGAGGGGAGTTACACGGGCACTGCCTTGCTCGATTGCAAAGTCACCATCCGCCTGTAAGGTTACGCCATCGGGGGAGAGAGTGATTGGAGCAAGCAGAGACGCAGGTCGCTGCGCAGGGCTGGATGAAGGCGACACTCTTCGGAGATTTCCGGATCGAGACGCCAAGCAGGGAGCTCGTGGTCCTGAGCAACCGCCGGGCTGCGCTCCTGCTCGCTGTCCTCTGTCTGGAGCCCGACCATTCAATAGATCGCGAAGCGCTGGCCCGGCTGTTGTGGCCGGACCGCTTCCTCGCACAGGCCAAGGCGAGCTTGCGCCAGTGCCTTCTCGATCTGAGGCGCAAGCTCGAAGACCACGGGGTCGACTGCTTGATCGTGTCGCGCGGGGAGGTGGCTCTGGCCCCGGGGAGCCTTGCCTGCGATCTGTTCGAGCTTGAAGCCGGGCTGTTATCGGATGATCCCGCAGCGGCGATTGCCACCTTGCTCGCGATCGGAAACCGGCCGCTTGTTCAAGGCCCCCCTCTCAATCCCGAGTTCGACGAGTGGATCGCCAGTCGCCGCGACCATGTCGACGCGCAGCTGCGGGCCGCCATATCGGCGGCGATCCGAAACTCTTCCAATGCGACCAGCGAGCGGCTGTTGGAAGCGGCAAGGGCGCGATTTCCGTCCTATCGCACTTTCAACCGCGCGGCCCATCAGGCGCGCATTGCTGTCCTGCCGTTCAGCCAGATCGACAGCGTAGGCGGCAATTTCTACCTTGCGGACGGGATTGTCGATGAGCTTTCGACGCGACTTGGCGGGCTAAGCGGAATCGCGCTGGCGGGGCGAACATCGGTTGCAGCGGTCATCGACAAGGGGCGAACGGTGACCGAAATCGCGTCCGATCTTGGCGTCGACTACGTGATCGAAGGCGAAGTCAGGCGCGACGCGCAGGGCATCGGCGTCCGCATGGCGCTAATCAGCGGCCAGTATGGTACCGAGGTCTGGTCCGACCGGCTCAGCGGATCGATCGAGGATTTCTTTGATGGGCGCAAGGTGATCGGCGCCAATGTCATCGCCGCGATGTGCCATGCCCTCGACCTCACCGCATCGCCAGCGCCCTCGCGCAAGATGACCCACGATCGTGAGGCCTATGCGCTCTTTCTTCAAGCGCGGGCGATGATCCAGAAGATCGGCGTTGAGGGCGCCTTTGCCAAGGGGATCGCATTTCTCGAACAAGCGCTAGAGATCGATCCGGAATTTGCAGAATGCTGGACCGCGCTTGCCAATGCGCACATCATGACGGCGGCGATCACCCCAAGTCTTGAACGGGTCGCCCAATCCGCCGAAGCCGCCCGCTGCGCCGAGCGCGCCATCGCGCTCGACCCGGGTCAGGGGCATGCCTTCTCGATCCTCGGCATTCACGAATGGACCCGGTTCAATCCGGCGCGCGCGCTGGAAATGGCGTTCGAGGCCTATGCCCGCGATCCCAATGATGCCGATGTGTGCTCGCGGCTGGGATCATGCCTGCTCTATCTCGGCAAGGCGCGCGAGGCGCTGCCTTATGTCGAGGAGGCGGTGGATCGCGACCCGGTCTATGGCCGCAACTATGCGATGCTGGCCTCGGCCTATCTGAGCCTTGGTGAGATCGATAAAGCGCTGGTTGCCGGTCAGCGCTTGGCGGATCTCGGGAATCCAAGCATGTGGCTCGCGCTCGCACAGATGGCTGCAGGCGATCACGAAGCCGCCGTCCAGACCCATTTCGATACACGCTTCTATCTCGGAACGATCATCATGCGTCCGCCCGGTATGCCGCCGATGGATGACGCGGCACGCGATGCCTATTTCGGCTTCGCCGCACGTGGGATCTTCAGTGGCAACCCAGCGGACCGCGCCGCCTATTGCCAGATACTCGATGGTCTGCACGCCGCCATGCCCGACCCATACGACAGCTCGATTGCTTTCCCCGCCATCTGGATGGGGCACAGCGATCTCGTCATGAAGATCTATTCCGAGTGCATCCATCCCGCCAACATGTTCGGCCTGATGAGCCTGTGGATCGATGTCGACCCGATCAACCGCACGATCCGCGATCCCCGCTTTATGGATTTCGCCGAACGCATCGGCATGGTCGAGGCGTGGGAGCGTTTCGGCTGGCCCGATCTCTTGCCGGCCGACCCGCGCAGGCCCTGATAGCGTACGAATTGACGTTTTTTTGACGGTCCGCCCGGTTGACCGCACCGCCTCGTAGCGGCACTTTGTTTCCATCGGAACCAACGAAATTCGAGCTTTTTCACAGCGTGCCAGCCCCTCGGGCTGGCGTGTGCGGGCGAGTTGTGCCGATGTTTTGGGGAAAGACGAAAGGCCGATCCCGGCCGTTCGCGATGGGGGACAAGCAATGAAGACGATCAGGTTTGCGCTGGCCGCGATGGCCATGACACTGCCGCTGGCAACGCCGAGTGCGGCGCAGGATTACCCCCTGGCAGCGGGCGAATATGTCCAGATGAACGGCATCGACGTCGAGGACGGCGAAGGCACGCTGAAATACGCGCAATGGCTGGCGACCGAATGGAAGCGGTTCCAGGAACACGCCAAGTCGCAGGGCTGGATCACCGACTACGGCATCTATGCCAATGTCAATGCACGGGCCGGCGAGCCCGATCTCTTTCTGGTAACGACCTTTGCCAGTCTGCCGGACGCCGCCGAGCAAGAGCGCCGCGACCGCGCCTTTGATGCCTGGTCAAAGACCACCGTGCAACAGCAGGCGGCCGCCAGCGGCAATCGCGCTGCCTATCGGACTGTGGTCAGCTCGATGTTGCTGCAGGAATACAAACCGCGCTGATAGGGGACGCGCGGCCAGAACTCCGGCGGGCGAGCATGCGACCCGCTCGCCCGCCGGGGTTCGTCTTTCCACGCTATCAGGGACCCGCCGAATGACCAGCATGCCACCAGCCGCAACAGGCCTGCATCACGCCTATGTTGCGGCGATTAACTCCAACGACACCGACCGCATCCTCGCGCTGATGAACGAGGACATCGTGTTCCAGGTGCCCGGCGAACCCGAATTGATCGGCCAGAACGCCGTGCGCGCATGGGCAGCGGGCTTCTTTGCCGGGTTCGCGGCGCAGTGGGAAAAGACCGAACACGGGCTTGAACAGTCGGGCGATCTTGCCGTCAGCCGCTACACCTACACCTACACCTACACCTACACCTACACCTACACCTACACCTACACCTACACCTACACCTACACCACCCGCTTCCGCTCGCGGGAAGACGGGACGGAAATCGGCGAGATCGGCAAGGGCACCTGTGTCTATCGCCGCGACGGCTCGGGCGAATGGCGCTTGATGATCGACAGCTGGTCGACCCATGAGGTGTCCGAAGGGGCGCGCTGATATGGTCAAGCGCCCATTCTTGTCTGCCGCCGCCCTCTCGCTCGCGCCGCTTTTTGGTGCCCATTCTCAAACGCAACTGGCGGCCACGATCGACCAGGGTGACCTGGCCTCCATTTCGCAAAGCTACACTGAGGCGTGGTCGAGCCCGAACATCGAACGCATCGCGGCCTTGTTCAGCGAAGGCAGGCCAATGACCGTCAATGACGGCAAATCTGCGGCGCTGGCCCAGCAGATCGCCAGCTTCATCACCGGCACCACCCTGACCGCCGATGGCGGCTTCCACCTGACGCCTTGAAAGGGATCCCTCCATGCTGATCCGCAAGCCCGAAAGGACCATCCGCACCTGGCACACCGATAGCCGCATCTGGGATAGTTTCGAACTGCGCGCCGGTGACATCATCGTCTGTACGCCACCCAAGACCGGGACGACCTGGATCCAGCGCATTGTCGGCATGTTGCTCGCGCAGTCAGCCGAGCCGCGCCAGATCATGGAAGAGCAGCCGTGGCTCGATGCGCGCTTCATCCCGCAAGCCGAGGTCGCCGCAGCGTTGTCCGCTGTCGAAGGGCGGCGCGGGCTCAAGACCCATTCGCCGCTCACCGCCCTGCCACTGCATGACGATGTGCTCTACATCAACGTCGCGCGCGATCCGCGCGATGCGGTGATGTCGTTTCACAATCATTCGATGAACTTGAGTGACGATTTTCTCGCCGCGCGCGATCAGGATGGGCTGGCAGACCCCTTTATCGCCGCCCCGTATCCGCGCGCTCTGGACGACCAGCGGGCCTTCTTCCGCCGTTGGCTGCGGGATCCCAAATACGCGCCGTTTGATGACTTCACGATCGCCGAATTCATCGAGATTGAAACCAGCTTCTGGGAGGCGCGCGAGCGGCCCCACGTGCTGCTGGTCCATTACAACGACCTGAAGGCGGACCGCGAAGGCGAGATGCGCCGGATCGCACAATTCTGCGGGATCGCAACGCCAGAGCCGCTCTTCCACGAAATGGTCGAGGCGGCCGGCTTTGCCAGCATGAAGCGCGCTGGCACGCAGCTTTTGGGATCGGCCGAAGTGGCCTTCAAGGGCGGAGCCGATGCCTTCCTCCACAAGGGCACGAACGAGCGCTGGCGCAGTGTCTTGAGCGACGAGGACCTCGCCGATTATCGTGCAGCGCTGCAAGCCGGCGTCACGCCCGATCTCACCAACTGGCTCGAGCACGGACGGCTGGCCGCCTTCGATCCGACCCCGGTTTCTACGCCCGTTTGAGCGACAGAAAGGACCAACAGCATGGCCCACGCAATCCCCGCTGGCACAGCACCACGCGCGGCAAGGTTTCCGGCGCTTTCGGAGCATCGCACCGCCCGGTTTGCGGCGATCATCGTGCTCTATTTTCTGCAAGGCGTGCCACTGGGTCTTGCGCTGGTGGCCTTGCCTGGCTGGCTCGCTGAAAGCGGGGCAAGCCCGCTCGAAATCGGCAGCTTCGTTGGGATCGCGATGCTGCCTTGGTCGACCAAATTGTTCAATGGCCTCGTCATGGACCGCTTCACCTTCAAGCCAATGGGCCGCAGGCGCGGGTGGATCCTGCTGTCGCAGGCGCTGATGGTCGCCACCTTGCTGTCAATGGCGCTGGCCGCGCCGGTGGCAAGCGATATCGCACTGCTGACCGCGTTCTGCTTCACGCTCAATATCTGCGTCACCTTCAGCGATGTCGCTGTCGACGGGATGACGGTCGATATCGTTCCCGAGGCCGAGCGCACCGCGATCAACAGCCTGATGTTCGCCAGCCAGGCTTTTGGCGTGGCGGCGTGCAGCTTCATCGCCGGGCAATTGCTCGCTTCGGGTAGCCTGACAACAACCGCGCTGGTGCTGGCCGGGATGGTCGCCAGCGCCTCGATCTTCGTCGCGCTGTTCCGTGAACGGCCGGGCGAACGCCTGCTGCCGTGGACCCGGGGCCACGCCTCGCGCGAATGCGAAGAGCGCCAGCACGCAGCATGGTGGCCAATCGTTTCGGGCGTGGCCCGCTCGATCCTTGCGCCGCGCACGTTGCTGTTCCTAGCTGCCACTGGCTGCGCGCAGGCAGCGTTTGCCTTCATCGATGCGGTCAACCCGTCCCTGGCGGTGCAGCAGCTCGGCTGGACGAGCGAAAGTTACGCCAGCTTTGGCGCGATGCTCAATCTGGTGGCTGCTTGCCTCGCGCTGTTCGTGCCGATCCTGCTGGTGCGCTGGTTCGGGCTGAAGCGCGCTGTCATTGGCCATTTCCTCGCCCTGGCCTTGTTGGCGGTGGCGGCCGGCGCGACCTATGACGGGTGGCAAGACGACAGCCTGTTCATCGCCTTAACGCTGGCGCTGTATGTCCTGAGCATCCTGCACACGGTAGTGCTGATCGTGTGGGCGATGCAGATCAGCAACCCCGCTATCGCGGCGAGCCAGTTCGCGCTGTTCATGGCGGTACCCAACCTCTCGCGCTCGCTCATGAGCGGCAATTCGGGTTGGCTGGTCGAGGGTGGCGGCTATGCCCTCACCTACTACGCGGTGGCCGGAATTACGCTCCTAGGGCTGGGGCTGTGCCTCTTGGCGCGGGTCGGTGATGAGCGGCAGCTGCCGGGAGACGCGCATTGACTCGCCCGCAGCCCACCGCCTTCGAGCGCGAGCGGGAGCAGCGTATGGCGATCCTTGCGGGATTTGCGAGCTATACCGCGTTGTTTGAACCCGTCAGGCAGACGCCTGGCGCACTGTTCCGTTACGGCTCCGAGAGTCTCCCGGCGATTTCGACCGCCTTTATCGTCCACATCGCTGTCTCGTGCCTCATGACCGTCCCCGCAAGGCGAGGCGGATACCAGCGCGATGCGAGCGGGCTGACCAAACCGATACCCGTGAATCAGACAATCTACCGCAAAGGATAGACCATGGCGACTGCAGCCAGTGAAGCACCCCATATCGACATCGCGCAGGCGACGCCCGACACGCCGCGAACCGGCCCGACCACAGACCGAATTGTTGCGCTCGATTTCGTGCGCGGGGCGGCGCTGTTCGGCATCCTGCTGATGAACATCACCGGCTTTGGCCTGCCGCACGCCTACAGCAATCCCATGAATGCCGGCGGCGCGGAGGGAGCCAACCTCCTTTCGTGGATGATCATCCAGATCGGGTTCGAGGGCACACAGCGCGGCCTGTTCTCGATGTTGTTCGGGGCGGGCATCATCTTGTTCACCTCCCGTCTCGAAGCCGCAGGGCGAACCGATGTCGGCGATATTTATGCCCGCCGCAACCTCTGGCTGATCGTGTTCGGGATGGTAAACGGCTTTGTCCTCCTGTGGAGCGGCGACATCCTCTATTTCTACGGGCTGACGGCGTTGGTGGTGTTCCCGTTCCGCAAGCTCGGTGTGCGGGCGCTCCTGATTATCGGGATCGCCGGAATGCTGGCAAGCGCGCTCTGGAACGCGAAGGATACTGCCGACCTGATGCGCTATCATGAGGCTTACGCGGCCTCGCAGGTGGCAGGGGCGCAGCTTGATCCGGCGCAGCAGGCGCTGGCCGAAAAATGGGAAGGCGCGCTCGCCGAATACAGCCCTTCGCCCGAGGCGCAGCAGGACTATGTCGAGCAGCGCACGCATAGTTACGCGACGGTCTTCGCGCAGGTCGCCGCAGAAACGGTGCACGCGGAAAGCTGGTATTTCTATCGCTGGTTTTTCGACATCTTCAGCATGATGCTGATTGGCATGGCCCTGTTCAAGGCCGGGATCTTCACGCTGGAACGATCAACCCGATTCTATTTTGCGCTGGTGGTGATCGGATACGGGGTTGGTCTTACGGTCAACGTCCTTGAGACCCGTTGGGTCATCGACAACAGCTTCAGCCTGCTTGCGATGAGCCAATCCCAGATCACCTATGACCTTGGAAGGCTCCCGATGACGGCGGGGCATCTGGGCCTGCTGCTGCTGATCGTGCGATCAGGCATCTTCCCGCTGTTCCAGCACGCGCTCGCCAGCGTAGGGCGAATGGCGTTCACGAACTACCTCACCCATTCGCTGGTCTGTGCGATTTTCTTCGTTGGGCTGGGGTATTTCGGCGAGCTGGAGCGGCATCAGCTTTATTATGTCGTCTTTACGATTTGGGCGGTACAGCTTGTCATCAGCCCGCTCTGGCTCAGCCGATACCGGATGGGCCCGCTCGAATGGCTCTGGCGCGGGCTGACCTATGATGAACGTCCGAAGCTGCGCCGAGCCGAGCCGGTGACTGCATGAACACCTCAGTCCAGACCGGCCAGCTCCAGAAGCGTCTCGGCCTGCCGTTTGCCATCGCGGTGTGCGTCGGCTTGGTGGTCGGAACCGGGATCATGCGCGCGCCCGGCGAGATCGCCAACATGGTGCCCGATCCCACGGTCGTCATGCTGCTGTGGTTGGCTGGCGGTCTTTATGTCATACTGATGGCCAACGTAGCGGCCGAAATCTCCTCAGCGATCCCGCGCTCCGGTGGGCATTACATCCCTGTACACGAGGGGTTGGGGGATTCGATGGGGCTGCTCGTCGGCTGGACGATGTGGGTTGTCGGGGTTGCGGCCAGCGCGTTCCTGTCGCTCGCCGCAGCGGAGTTTCTGGGCACGCTCGTCCCGTGGGTTGCCGACCACGGACCTACAGTGGCGGTCCTCTTTTTGCTCGGCGTGACGGCACTCAACTGGGCCGGGGTGGAAGAAGGCCGCTGGGCGCAGATCGGCAGCACCGGTCTGAAGATTGCCCTGCTGCTCGCGGTCGTCGGTGTGGCGCTGGCCATGCCCGCGGGCAAAGCCGCTGGCGAGATCGAAACCGCCCCGCTGGTGGCCGAGCCGCTTACGATCCTGACCGTACTCGCTGGATTGCAGTTCGTCGTCGCGGTCTATGATGGCTGGTATGCGTCCATTTACTTCGCGGGCGAAGACAAGGATCCGGGCCGCAACATTCCACGTTCGCTGTTTCAGTCGGCGATCATCGTCATCCTGATTTACCTGGCAGTCAACTGGGCCCTGATCCGGGCGCTCGACTTTGCCGTGCTGCGTGCATCGACCTTGCCGATGGCGACGGTGATCGAGGCGGCCACCGGGCGGTGGGGTTCGATCATCGTGGCTCTTGTCGCGGTGCTGATGGCCCTTGGCACGCTCAATGCGGTCGTGATGTCGAACCCGCGTGCCCTCTATGGCATGGCCGAGGACGGCCTGTTCCTGAAATCCGCGCTAAAGGTTAACCGCGGTGGGACACCGACCTTTGCTCTGGCGCTTGGCACCGTGCTTGCGATCCCGCTGATCTATTCGGGCGGTTATGTCTTCGTGTTCCGTCTGGCGGGGGCAATGGTGCTGTTCGGGTCGTGCCTGTTTGTCCTGTCCTATTTCGCGCTGCGAAAGCACCGCCCCGACCTTACAAGACCCTACCGCGCGCGAGGGCATCCCGTCCTTCCTGCACTCGTCCTGTTGATCAACCTTGCGCTACTGATCAGTTTCGTGATCGCCGAACCGATCAGCGGGGCCATCATGGCGGGAATGATTGCGATCTGCATCCCTGTGGGCTTCCATCTTGATCGCGAAAAGCGGCGGCTCACCGCAACGCCTGTATAGGCGCCGGGCAATCTGAAGAATGTCTGTGGGCCTGAAGGTTGAAAATGCTGCCTCGCTCACCGACTACTTCCAAGCTTTGACAGCACTGTCCTTGCTGCTTCACGAACCGCCGGTCTCGGCAATGTCGGTCGTTCCGGTAGGCCGTGCCGACTGGCAGTTTTGTCCCAAGACCTTCCGGCAGCTCTCGACCAGATTCGGTCGTTCCGATGCGGAAGGCGCAAATGTCGGCTTACCTCGCAACGGCCATTCGCAGGTGTGACCGCCACCGGGCAGCAAGGCACCCCATCCTTATAATTCACCGCACTGACCAGCTACCTTAAAACCGTCCGATGGCTATACTGCACTACGTTGCTTTCGTCGTGGATGGTAACCAGATGCCGCTCTTCAAATATTTCCCCAACGAAAGCTATGCCCGCGCGCTCATGCGCAAGGGCGAGATGCGCTTCGGATCGCTGGCTTATTATCGCGGAATCGAAGACTGCGCCGTCAGGGGCGATCCCATGGATGAGATGCTACATTACGCGCCAGCCGGCGGGATAGAGATCACAATGGTTGCCGATGGCCGAAAGCTGACTGGTAACGCCTTCACGACGGCCGCCGAGAATATGTTCGTCTATTACGCAAGCAATGACATTTCGGCTGAGCTGGCTAGGGACTTCGGCCGATTCTGCGTCGAGATCGCAGATCCTGATGTTTTCGTTCGCCGCCTTAAGGCTCGAGCAAACCCCTCATCGCGACTCGATTATGGCCGGCCCATATGGGGGCGACGGCGTATCGCTCCCTCGATCGAATCCCCGCTGCCGACTGGGCTTTCCCAGAGCGGGTAGTTCTCATCAAGCCGCCTGAATTCGCTGGACAGAACGAGACCCGCATTGTGTTGCCGATGACGCTAGATGCGACCTCGGCTGACAACCACGTTCTCGTGCGCGTTGGAGTTTGAAGGAGGTTACGCGACTCCGCATCTTTGATCAACGGACGAAGAACAGTTCTTCGCGGCTGTTCGCCGGAAACGTGAGATAAGCCCGTGTCATTAACAGGATTGTACGGATGGGCCGGGTATGGCTGAACCACTGACCGGCCGAGGCCGGTAGGATCATGTGGAGGGGCTGAAGCATTCCTTGTGGGTATGCCGGTCGAGATAGCGCATGATGATGTCGTTGGTGATGTTGCCGGACGTGGTTGAGAAGTATCCCCTTCCCCAGAAGCGCTGTCCCCAGTATCGTTTCCGGATATGCTCGAACTCCTGCTGGATCTTGCGGGAGGAACGCCCCTTGGCCTGGCGCACGAAGTCGCTGACCGAGACATGCGGCGGAATTTCGACGAACATATGCACGTGATCGCGCGATAGCGCTCCGTTGATGATCTTCACCCCCAGTTCGTCGCACACCTGGCGGATGATCTCGCGAACCCTCAGGCGCACTTCGCCAAGGAGCACCTTGAACCGGTACTTGGGAGCCCAGACGATATGATAGCGATGATGAAAAGTCGTGTGACAACCGGTCGAGTAGCCCATAGTCTAAGGCTGAAGCCAGTATCCGACAGAAGTCGGAGGGGTTCCACCTAAAAGGGGACTCTAAAAGCTGTCGGTCCTGGGCGCTCAACGAAACCTGAACGCACGGCGGCTTTCAGGGAAGAAGAATGAGCCTGGGAACGACCGGTTTGTTAGCGGTTGCAGTCGCGTTGCCATCGGCTCAGATTTAGCGGCAGCTAGAGCGTTTTCCTACCATTCTGGTTCATAGCCGCATGAGCTGAAGTAGTTGGCACATTCGTCTGGCTGGAAGATGTCGACGAGCCTGCCGATCAGGTCCCACAGTCCGCTGACGGTCCGCTCGCTCGCCTTGCGCAGCAT
>NZ_JAXMJI010000026.1:0-17338 GCF_034376665.1 Allopontixanthobacter sp.
TCGCCGCGACGACCCGATCACGCAAATCCTGCGATAGTGCTTTGGTCATCCATCCTGGCCTCCTCACCAGCACGGATCCTGAATCAGAAATCTCGCGCCAGCGGAATCCTCAACGATTCAGACGCTGTGGAAAACGCTCTAGACCCGCTGCATCAATTCGATCCGGTTGCCGAAGGGATCGAAAATATCGCCGCGCTTGTATCCGGCGAGCGGGGTGCCAGGGGTGATGTCGAAGCCATGATCCGCCAGCCGCGCCGATAAGGCCTCGAGATCCCCCACCAGCAGAGCCGGATGCGCTTTACGCGCGGGGCGGAAATCCGCTTCCACCCCCAGATGGATATGCGCGCTGCCGCCAGTGAACCAGCACCCGCCCCGCACGGCGAGGTCCGCCGGCTTGGGTTCCTCCGCCATTCCGAGCACCCCGCCATAAAACGCCCGCGCAATGTCCTCCGCCCCCGCCGGCATGGCCAGTTGCACGTGATCGATCCCGAGAATGGTCATGGCTTCAAATCCTGTCCACCTGGGCGATCGCGTCGCTGGCGCGCAGGGCGCTGATGATACGGGTAAGATGCGCCAGATCCTGCACTTCCAGATCTATCTCGTAAGTGTGGAACGGGGTGTCGCGCTGGGTTTGCTCCAGAGTTACGACATTGGCAATATTCTTGGCGAAGATCCCGGCCATTTCGGCCAGTGTGCCGGGCCGGTCATACAAGGTCGCCCGCAACCGCCCGACAGCGCCCTGCGAATGCTGGCCCCATGACAGGTCGAGCCAGTCGGCGTCGATCCCGCTCGCCAGGGTGAGACAGGATATCGAGTGCACTTCCACCCCTTCACCCATCTTGCGCAGGCCGACGATCCGGTCTCCCGGCACGGGGTGGCAGCATTCGGCCAGCTGAAACGCGACCCCGGGGGTAAGCCCGCGCACGGAAATCGCCTTTTCCTGCCGCGGCCAGGATTCATCCTCCGGCATTGCCGAGGTGCTGCCGGGAACCAGCGCCTCCATCACATCGCGGTCGGTCAGCTTGGCCGCGCCGACGGCGTACATCAGGGCCTCTTCGTCCTCCAGCTCCAGCCGCTTGACCGCCTCGCGGATGGCCTTCTTGCCGATCTTGGCAGGTAGCCTCGAGGCCACCTCGTCGAACATCTTGCGACCGATCATCGCCACCTCGGACCGTTCCTTCAGCCGCACCGCGCGCCGGATCGCCGCCCGCGCCTTGCCGGTGACCACGAAGCCGAGCCACGACATCTGCGGTTCGGCCGTCTTGCCCTTGATCAGTTCGACCACGTCGCCGTTTTCCAGCGGCGTCCGCAGCGGCATATGCCGCCCGTTGATTTTCGCGCCCACGGTCTGCGCACCCAGATCAGTGTGCACGGCAAAGGCGAAATCGACCGGAGTCGATCCCTTGGGCAACTGGTGCAGCGCCCCCTTGGGGGTGAAGGCAAAGATGCGGTCTTGGTAAATCGCGAGCCTGGTATGTTCGAGCAATTCTTCCGGATCATGGCTGGCATCGACAATCTCGATCAGATCGCGCAGCCAGCCGACCGCACCATCGGGCCGGTCGCCCTGCTTGTAGGCCCAATGCGCGGCGAGCCCGAATTCGTTGGTCCGGTGCATTTCCCGGGTACGGATCTGCACCTCGACCCGCATCGAATTTTCGTAGATCAGCGAAGTATGCAGGCTCCGGTACCCGTTGTTTTTGGGGGTGGAGATGTAATCCTTGAACTTGCCGGGAATGCATTGCCAGGTGGTGTGGAGGATCCCCATCGCGCGGTAACATTCCGCTTCGTTTTCCACGATTACCCGAAACGCCATGATATCGGTCACCTGTTCGAAGCTGACATGGCGTTCGGCCATCTTCTTCCAGATCGAATAGGGGTGCTTTTCGCGGCCCCACACCTTTACCGAAAGGCCCGCCTCGGCCAGTGCCTGCTTCATCGCCAGAGCAATCGCGTCGACCTGTCCGCCATCCTGCTTGCGGATCTGTTCCAGCCGGCCGGTAATCGTCTGATACGCCTCCGGCTCCACCTGTTCGAAAGCCAGCAGCTGCATCTCGCGCATATATTCGTACATCCCGACCCGTTCTGCCAGCGGGGCGTAGATATCCATGGTTTCGCGGGCGATCCGGGCGCGCTTTTCGGGCGATTTGATGAAATGCAGCGTGCGCATATTGTGCAGCCGGTCGGCCAGCTTGACCAGCAGCACGCGGATGTCTTCCGACATGGCGAGCAGGAATTTGCGCAAATTTTCCGCCGCCCGCTCGTCCTCCGGCATCGCTTCGATCTTGCTCAGCTTGGTCACACCGTCGACCAGCCGCGCCACTTCCGGCCCGAAATTCGCCTCGATATCCTCGATCGTGGCCAGCGTATCTTCCACCGTATCGTGGAGCAGCGCGGTCATGATCGTTTCCTGATCCAGCTTCAGGTCGGTCATCAGGCCCGCCACCTCTACCGGATGGCTGAAATAGGGATCCCCGCTGGCGCGTTTCTGGGTGCCGTGTTTCTGGACGGTATAGACATAGGCGCGGTTGAGCAGCGCCTCGTCGGCGTCCGGGTCATAGGCCTTGACCCGTTCCACAAGTTCGTACTGGCGTAGCATCCCGATCAGATGTGCGGTGTGCGCCTGCGAAGGGCAAGCGGAAAGGACTGTTCCGCCGCATTTGCCCCCAACCGCGCCCGATTTTTCAGTGGTTCACTGTACCACCTTGTCCACTGTCCCCTGCGTTACCGCGTGATAGGCCGGCCGGGTCTTTGCATAGATCCGTTTGGCGATCGGCTGGCCCCAGCTGCCCTGCTCCATCAACGCTTCGAACAGCGGCGCAACGAACTTGCGGCGGCCGACGGTGCCGAGGAACTTCTCCACCGCCGGGACAGCCGGATCGTAGCGGTTTTCCAGTGCCAGTTCGAGCCACAGGAACAGCACTTCGTTGTTTCCGGTTTTCGACAGTCCGAGATCGCGGTCGAGCGCGGCGAGCTGTGCGTCAGTCAGGGATCGGGGCAGTTTGGAAAGGAAGCGCTGCCGTTCGGCGGCGGTCCATTTTGCCCAGGCTGCGGAATCGACCTTGCGTGTTTCCGCATAGGATTCCGCCGCCGTGTCCACTTCGGCAAAGGCCGCCGGATCGGGCTGCGCGGCATTGCTCGGCAGGCCGGGCTCATAGACCCATTCGTCCAGCATCAATTTCGCTTCGAGCTCCGCATCGCCCTTCACCAGGTTCTCGCGCATATCCGCAAGGAACATGGCCGAGGTCGCCGGCTCGAAGGCGTGGCGGTCGAACCAGCTTTCCAGCCAGGCATCGAACTTCTCGCGTCCGACAATCGTTTCGACCGTCCGCAGGAACACCGCGCCCTTGTCATAGATAATCCCGCTGGCGCCGCCATCCGGCACCGCCTCCGCTTCGGCCAGATGCAGCGCCGTGACCGGCGCGTCCATCCCGCTTTCGGCCAGCGCTTCCTGCATGGTGGCAAAGCCCAGAGCAGCTTCCTGGGCAGCGCGGCGGGTGCCGTAGAGTTCCTCGATGATCCGGTTTTCGAAATAGCTGGTGGTGCCTTCGTTCAGCCAGCTGTCGGCCCAGTTGGCGTTGGTCACCAGATTGCCCGACCAGCTGTGCGCCAGTTCATGCGCGACCAGCCCCGTCAGGCTCTTGTCTCCGGCGATGAAGGTCGGGGTGAGGAAGGTCATGACCGGATTTTCCATCCCGCCATAGGGAAAGCTGGGCGGCAGCACGATCATGTCGTACCGGCCCCAGCGGTAGGGACCGTACAGCTTCTCCGCCGCGTCGATCATCTTTTCGGTATCGGCGAGTTCCGCAGCGGCGCGGTCCAGCATGACCGGTTCGCTCCACACGCCCGACCGGGGGCCGAGTTCGCGGAATTCGATATCGCCTGCGGCAATCGCGATCAAATAGGGAGCGACCGGTTTGTCCATTGTGAAAGTGAAGGCGCGCTTGCCCTCGCCCGCGGCTTCCGGTTCGCCCGATGTGAGGCCGGACATGACCACTGTGAGCGGCTCCGGCGCGGTGATACGCGCTTCCCATGTCTGCCGGATGCCGGGGCTGTCCTGCGTCGGTATCCAGCTGCGGTTGAGCGTGGGCTGGCCCTGGCTGAGAAGATAGGGATGCTCGCCGCCTGCCGTCTGCTGCGGGGTCAGCCACTGCAGCGCTTCCGCGTTGGCCGCCGAATAGATTACGGTAATTTGCCGCGTATCGCCGATCGTGACCGTGACCGGCGCACCCATGTCGGCTACAGAGTCACCCACGGTGAAGGGCAGTGGTTCACCGGACTCGCCGGTTACGCCGGAGATTGCCAGACCCTTGCTGTCGAGCACCACGGTGTCAGCACCTTCTACCGCCTGAATGTCCAGCGTCGCGGAACCGGCCACGGACCTGGCATCGAAATCCAGCGCGAGGTTGAGCGCGACATGAGTCACGCGTGCCACTTCAGGCTGGGCAAAGGTGAACCGGTCCTTCGCATCCGGGGTGGTCAGGATGGGGGACACCATGGGAACCGCTGAGGATTCCGTAGCCCCGTCCGGCACCGAACAGGCGCCGAGCGCGGCAAGGCCGAGGATCAAGGAAATTTTGGCGAACAAACGCATCGGGCACTCCGCGAATTTTAAAAAATGCGCGGTAACACTGCAAGGCTGTACCGGCCACAAGGATCTGCAGCGGGTTGCCCCAATGCATCTTTACTGAGGAGTTTCGACCGGAGCGGGGGTCGGCTGCTCTTCGGGAACATTCGTCATCGGGGCATCGGGAAGCTGGACCGGCACGCCGCCTTCCGGTGCAGTCGTCATCATTGGTTCGGGAGCGAGCATTTCTGTCGCCTCAGGCTCGATGAAGTCATCGTCAGTCGCCGGGGACAGGAACCAGATGACCACCAGAACACCCAGCAGGGCAATCACCAGGATCCAGAGCAGGTTCGTCTTTCTTTGCGGGTCGGCCATTTCACAATCTCCTTCGGGCACGGTTGAAGGGCTTTCAGAACGAACGGTTACCGCCAGGAATAGGTTCCGTCCGCGCTCAGGTCCACACGGCTTCGGGCGGCAGGCTCATCAGAATGGCATCGATATTGCCGCCGGTCTTGAGGCCAAACAGGGTGCCGCGGTCGTAAACCAGGTTGAATTCCGCGTAACGCCCGCGCCATTCCAGCTGCTGCAGCTTGTCGGCATCGGTAAATTCCGCATTCATCCGGCGGCGCACCAGTCTGGGGTAAATATCGAGGAAGGTCTCTCCGACATCCCGGGTGAAGGAGAAATTGCGGTCGAACGCGCCGTCTTCGGTCACTTCCATGTGGTCGTAGAAAATTCCGCCCACCCCCCGGTGGCACTGGCGGTGCGGGATGTAGAAATAGTCGTCCGCCCATTTCTTGAACCGGTCGTAATAGACCGGGTTGTGCCGTGCGCAGGTTGCGCGGAAGGCCGCGTGGAATTCGGCGGTGTCCTCGTCATACGGGATCGGAGGATTGAGATCGGCGCCGCCGCCGAACCACGCCTTGCCGGTCGTCAGGAACCTTGTGTTCATATGCACCGCAGGCACGTGCGGATTGGCCATATGAGCGACCAGGCTGATGCCGGTGGCGGAAAAGCCGGGATTGTCCGCGCTCGCTCCGTTGACGCTGGCGGCGAATTCGGGCGAGAAATTGCCTCGCACGGTCGAGACGTTGACGCCGACCTTCTCGAACACCTTGCCCTTCATCAGCCCCTGCACCCCGCCACCCGGGTCCGGATTGCCTTCCTCCTCGCGGTCCCACGGGGTAAACACGAAGGCAGCATCGCTGCCCGCCTCGCGCTCGATGGCCTCGAATTCGGCGCAAATACGGGTGCGAAGGTCCTCGAACCATTCCTTGGCAAGAGATGTGCGTTCGGCAGAGGCGAGAGTCGTGTCAGTCATTGTCAGCAGGCTTGCCATCCCGTGGGCGCTGGGGCAAGGGCAAGCGATGGTTCCCCTTTCGTTCGCCGACCAGGAATTCTTTCTGACCGACAGCGGCGCGCTGTTCTGGCCGCGTGAGAACGCGCTGCTGGTGGCCGACCTGCACCTCGAAAAGGCGAGCTTTTATGCGCAGCACGGCCAGATGCTGCCGCCCTATGACAGCCGCGAAACACTGGAGCGGTTGGCGCTGGCGATTCGCGAGACTGGCGCTCGACGAGTGTTCACCCTGGGGGATAATTTCCACGATGCGGGCGGTGCGGAGCGGCTCGAACCCCATGCCGCAGGGATGCTGGCCGCGCTGACCCGGGCGACCGATTGGGTCTGGATTACCGGCAATCACGATGCACCCAAACCGGGTGAGCGGGCGGGCACACCTGCTGGCGGCACTATCGCGGAAGAACTGGAAGTGGCGGGGATGATCCTGCGGCATCAGGCCATGCCCGGCGAAATCCGTCCCGAATTTTCCGGCCATTACCATCCGCGCCTGCAGATTACCGTGCGGCAGCGGCGCATTCGCCGCCCCTGCGCCGTGGTCAGCTGTGATGCCGCCGGGTCGGGCCGGATGATTCTGCCCGCTTTCGGTGCGCTGACGGGGGGCATGAACGCCGCCGATCCGGCGATCCTGTCTGCGATGCAACCCGCACATACGATCCACGCCCTGTTGCCCGCGGGCGGCAGGTTGGTGAAATTCGCGTTGTGGGAGGCCGGGAACCCAACACACCCCTAGCAACTTGCCCCGTTCCGCACTAAGTAGGCGGCGTAAAACGACGATCCCAAGCAATTTCAAGGAGACCAACCCATAACTCGTCCACCCCGGCGCACGAATAGCCCGCCCATCAAGAGCGGCCCGCGCTACGACAACATGATCCAGTCGGACAAGGTCCGCGTCATTGACGAAACCGGCGAGAATGTCGGTGTCATGTATACCAAGGAAGCGATCGAAGCGGCAGCCTTGCTCGGCCTTAATCTGGTCGAAGTATCGCCCAACGCCGATCCGCCCGTGTGTAAATATCTCGACGTCGGCAAGCATCGTTTCGAAGCGCAGAAGAAAGCCAACGCCGCACGCAAGACGCAGAAGACGCAGGACATCAAGGAAGTCAAAATGCGTCCGAATATCGACACGCATGATTATGACGTGAAGATGCGCAACGTGAACAAATTCATCGAACATGGCGACAAGGTGAAGATCACCCTCCGTTTCCGCGGGCGCGAAATGGCGCATCAGGAATTGGGCATGAACCTGCTCAAGCGGGTGCAGGATGACACCGCCGAAGTCGCGAAGATCGAAGCATTTCCCCGCCTGGAAGGCCGGCAGATGCTGATGGTGCTGTCACCGAAGTAATCCGTCAGACCATGTCTGCAAATCGAACAGGGCGTGCCGCAAGGCGCGCCCTTTTCCTTTGCGGCGGTATCGGAGCTTGGCCGGGAATCCTCTGGCTGCTAGGCGCGGTGCGGGTTTGGGGGAGAGGCACCACATGACTGCGCAGCGCATCGGCTTTGTCTTCGGAATTGCTGCTTTCGTCCTGACCGCGATTTTGCCCGCTCCCGCTGGGATGCCGCGGGAAGCATGGCTCGTCGCCGGGCTGGTAGTGTGGATGGCTGCGTGGTGGATGACCGAGGCCATACCACTGACCGCCACCGCCCTGCTGCCTTTCCTGGTGCTGCCCTTTGTCGGCGTGTTGAACGCAAAGGACACGGCCAGCGCCTATTACGAACCGATCCTGTTCCTGATTCTGGGCGGGGCTTTCCTGGCACTGGCGATCGAGCGGACCGGACTGCACCGGCGGCTGTCACTGGCGATCCTCAAATCCATCGGTGACACGGGCGGCCCGGCCCGCCTGCTGCTGGCCTTCATGGTGTCGGCGGCGATCCTGTCGATGCTGATTTCCAACACCTCGACCGCACTGATCATGATGCCGATGGCGCTGGCGGTGCTGGCGGGCGGCGGGGTCGGTGCCGAACAGCAGGACGGGCTTGCAGGCGCCTTACCGATGGGCATTGCGTTTGCCGCGACGATCGGCGGATTGGGAACCATCGTCGGGTCGCCCACCAACGGGATTGCCGTCGCGTTGCTGGCCAGCATGATCGGGCTGAAGATCAGCTTCGCACAGTGGACTGCTTTCGGCCTGCCCATCGTGATCGTCGGGGTGCCCGCAGCGGCGCTGATCATTGCGCGGGTGCAAAAAGTGGCGCGGCATCCGTTCGACGTGGCCGCCGCGCGTGCAGCCATCGACAGCCATGCAGCCTGGACGCTGCCGGAGCAGCGATTGGTGCCGATCATCGCGATTACCTTTCTGCTGTGGATGCTGGCACCCCTGCTGCAGGATTATGTCCCGCCGGGGTCACTGACTGACGGGACCATCGCCGTCGCCGCGGGACTGGCGCTGTTCATCCTGCCCGACGGAACCGGGCGTCCGCTGCTGGTGTGGAAAGAAGCCGACCGTGCACCCTGGGGCGTGATCATGATGTTCGGCGGCGGGTTGGCGCTGGCAGCCGGGATGGGCGCATCCGGTCTGGCGGACTGGCTCGGATCGGCCCTCCTGCCGCTCAGCGCAGTGCCGCTGATCCTGGTGGCAATGGCGCTGGTCGGCATGGTCGTGCTGATTACGGAGTTTGCCAGCAATGTCGCCACGGCCAGTGCGATCATCCCGGTGGTCGCCAGCCTGACGGTGGCGATGGGGGTCGATCCGGTGCTGCTCGCCATGCCTGCCGCGCTGGCTGCCAGCTGGGGCTTCATGCTGCCTGCCGGAACCGGGCCTAACGCAATTGCCTGGTCGACCGGACGGATAAAATTGCCGAGAATGGTCGGCGC
Source organism: Allopontixanthobacter sp. (assembly GCF_034376665.1). Classification (NCBI taxonomy): domain Bacteria; kingdom Pseudomonadati; phylum Pseudomonadota; class Alphaproteobacteria; order Sphingomonadales; family Erythrobacteraceae; genus Allopontixanthobacter; species Allopontixanthobacter sp. Next base: position 8,737 of record NZ_JAXMJI010000026.1, read on the forward strand.
GGGCGTGTTGCTCGATCTGCTCGGGATCGTGATGATTGTCACGATTGTGTGGATAATTGCCGCTTTGGCGGGCTGATCACCGCGGTTGATCAAGGTCGTTTCACTGGTTACTATGGGCGCACCTCAAGTATCCCGTGAAGATGCGTTCCTGTGGAGGTTAGGAACCCCGGTCACCGATACACGATAGCTCCTGCCTTCCTGGGAGCGTTTGATTAGGAAGAACGCGTCATGACCGATGCCCCAGATGCTTATGGCGATCCCGTCATCACCCCCACCCCGCGCCGCAAGCCCAAGCCGGAGATCACCACCATCGGCGGCCGCCCGCTGAAGCCGTCGACGTTGATGATGGGCCACGGTTATGATCCGGCCCTGTCCGAAGGGTCGCTCAAGGCCCCGATTTTTCTCACCAGCACCTTCGCGTTTGAAAATTCAGCAGCGGGCAAGCGCCATTTCGAAGGCATCACCGGCAAGCGCCCCGGAGGCGCGGAAGGCCTGGTCTATTCCCGCTTCAACGGGCCGAACCAGGAAATCCTCGAAGACCGGCTGAGCATCTGGGACGGGGCGGAAGACGCGTTGTCCTTTTCCAGCGGAATGACCGCAATCACCGTGATGCTGCTGGCCTATTGCAGCGCCGGGGATGTCATCGTGCATTCCGGCCCGCTGTATGCTGCGACCGAGGGCTTCGTGGCCAAGGTCCTGTCCAAATTCGGGATCACCTATGTCGATTTCCCCGCGGGTGCGACGCGCGAGGCAATGGACGATGTACTGGCGAAGGCAAAGGCGCAGGCGGCTGAACACGGCGGCAAGGTGGCGATGATCTATCTGGAAAGCCCCGCCAACCCGACCAATGCGCTGGTCGATGTGGAGGCCATGGCGGCCGCGCGCGACGCGGCGTTCGGTGAAGACGGCCCGCCGATTGCCATCGACAACACCTTCCTCGGCCCGCTGTGGCAGCGCCCGCTGGACCAGGGCGCGGACATCGTGGTCTATTCGCTGACCAAATATGTCGGCGGCCATTCGGACCTGGTGGCAGGCAGCATCGCCGGGGCGAAGAAGTGGATGGATCCTGTGCGCGCGCTGCGCAACACGATGGGCGGCATCTGCGATCCCAACACCGCCTGGATGCTGCTGCGTAGCCTGGAAACCGTGGAACTGCGGATGCAGCGCGCGGGCGAGAATGCGGCGAAGGTCTGCGCTTTCCTGCGTGACCACCCCAAGGTTGAGGGGCTCGGCTATCTCGGCTTCATCAGCGATCCGCGCCAGCAGGACATCTACAACCGCCACTGCCTGGGAGCAGGCAGCACCTTCAGCCTGTTCATCAAAGGCGGCGAGGCAGAGGCGTTCCGCTTCCTCGACAACATGACCATCGCCAAGCTGGCGGTCAGCCTCGGCGGCACCGAGACTCTGGCCAGCCTGCCCGCCGCGATGACCCACCTGTCCGTCCCGGACGAACGCAAGGCGCAGCTTGGAATCACGGACAATCTGGTGCGCATTTCGATCGGCATCGAGGACCCGGACGATCTGATTGCCGATTTCGAACAGGCGCTGGCGAAGGTCTGAACCGCGTTCATTACCCGCGATGGGTCGAAGATGTGACAATAGTGCCACCAATCGCCGCCTCCCTGCAAGAATATTACAGAGAAACGACGATCTGAGTTTCCTTGTTACGGAGCTTGGCTAAGCGTGCTTCTTTTTGGGGGCCCGTCATGAACCAGTCACGTCTATTCCGTACTTTCGCCTTGTCCGCTTCTGCCGGGAGCCTGGCATGGGCATCCTGCGCCATCGCGCAAGACACCGCAGCGGGAGCGGAATTGCCGCCTGTCGAAGCCGTCGAAGTCGACTATGCGGACACCATCATTGTTCTCGGCTCGCGGCGTCCGGACCGCACAATTGCCGACAGCCCGATCCCCATCGACGTGATCGGCAGCGAAGCCTTGCAGAACAGCGGCGCGACCGAAACCAACCGCCTGCTCAACAATCTGGTCCCATCATTCAACTTCCCCCAGCCGTCGCTGACTGACGGCACGGATTCGCTACGCCCGGCAACTCTGCGCGGCCTTGCACCGGACCAGGTGTTGGTGTTGGTCAACGGCAAGCGCCGCCACATGTCCTCGCTCCTCAATCTCAACGGATCGATCGGGCGCGGTTCGGCGGCGGTCGATCTCAACACGCTGCCATCCATCGCGATCGAACAGATCGAGGTCCTGCGTGACGGAGCCTCGTCGCTCTACGGTTCTGATGCAATCGCCGGCGTAATCAACGTCCAGCTCAAGAAGCGCCAGGGCGGCCGGGCGGTGGCCAGTTACGGCAAATACATCACTACCCTCCGCGGCGTTGACCAGGTTGCCAGTGTGGCACCGACCACCGGTGCATCTGACAGCCCGGTGATTACCTTCACCGGTGAAGATCGCGAACGCAACGACGGCGAAACATTCACCATGGCCACCAACATCGGCCTGCCAGTGGGCGAGTCCGGCTATCTGAATTTCACCGCCGAATACAAGGACCGCTCCCCGACCAACCGTTCCGGTCCCGATCCGCGCCGCCAGTATAGCGGCGTGGGCGATCCCCGCGAAACCACCCTGACCCGTTACAACCACCGTTTTGGTGACGGCGAATCGAAGGACCTGAACTTCGTGGTGAACGCTGGCGCAGACATCGGCGCGCTCGAACTCTACGGTTTCGGCACTTACGGCGTCCGCGATGCCAACGGAGCCGGTTTCTATCGCCGATCCCTCGACGCGCGTAACGCCGATTTTGCGAATGGCGGCGCGCCGTTCTATCCGGACGGATTCCTGCCGATCATCGTTAGCGAAATTCGCGATATTTCCGGTGCGGTTGGCGTGCGGGGCGATGTTGCCGGGTTCAATACCGATCTGTCGGTGGTCTATGGCACCAACCGCCTGAACTACGATGTCGAAGACAGCTTCAACACCTCGCTCGGCGGACTCGTCAGCCATCGCCGGTTCGACGCGGGCGGCCTCCGGTCCGGCCAGACATCGGTCAATCTCGACCTGCAGAAGAATATCGAGATCGGGTTTGCCCAGAGCGTATCGCTGGCCTTTGGCGGGGAATACCGGGACGAAAACTACAAGATCATTCCGGGCGAAGAACAAAGCTACATCAACGGGCCGTTTTCCTTCACCAACGGCGCGCCGGGCGGTGCCCAGGTATTCCCGGGCTTCCGCCCGAACAACGCCATCGACGCCTCGCGTGACAGCATCGCTGGCTATGTCGAACTCGATGTCGACATTTCCGACGCGCTGAACGTGCAGGCCGCCGGCCGGTACGAAAGCTTCTCGGATTTCGGCGACACGGTGAACGGCAAGTTTGCTGCACGGTTCGAACCGATCGAAGGCTTTGCGCTCCGCGGATCGATTTCCACCGGCTTCCGCGCACCAGGGCTGGCGCAGCAGTTTTTCTCGACGACCTCGACCAACAACGTCGGCGGTGTCCTGATCGAAGTTGGCACCTTCCCGGTTGCTTCGCCGGTAGCGGTGGCGCTCGGTTCGCAGCCGCTCGACGCCGAAAAATCGCTCAACTTCGGCGGAGGCATCGCGATCAACGTGATCGACGGGCTCAGCCTGACGGCAGATTATTACAATATCCGGATCAAGGACCGCATCACGCTGACGGAGAATCTCCAGGGCACCGATGTTGTCACCATCCTGACCAATGCGGGAATTACCGGGGTCACCTCCGCCCGGTTCTTCATCAACGGCATCGACACCCGCACGCAGGGCCTCGATATTGTCGGCAGCTACCGGGTTCCGGATCTCGGAATGGGCGATATCCGCCTGACCATCGGTTACAACATTTCGGATACCAAGATCATCGACCGCCGCGTTTTCTCCGGCTTTACCGCCCAGCGCCTGTTTGCGCGGCAGGAATCCTTCCGCCTCACCGACGGGCAGCCGAAGAACAAGCTGAACATCGGGTTGGATTGGGATTACGGTATCGTCGGCTTAACGGCCCGAACCAACCGGTTTGGCGAAGTCTTTCTGCCCTCCGGCGTAAGCTCGCCCCAGCGCGACGATATCACCGTGGCTCCTGGTGATGCTCCGGGCGATCTGTTCCTGTCACCGAAATGGATCACCGATCTGGAGCTGAGGATCAAACCGACAGAGGCGCTGGAACTCGCGTTCGGCGCGAACAATCTGTTCGACGTCTATCCCGACCGCCTGCCCTTCGGAACGGTCGACGGCGTCAATTTCGGCCTGAACAACTCGTTCCTGCCCTATTCCTCACAGTCGCCGTTCGGGTTCAGCGGCCGCTTCCTCTACGGACGGGTGGCGGTGAATTTCTGATCTGCCGGGAATTTTGTAGCGGTGCATAGAGAAACGGCGCGGTCATTGAACCGCGCCGTTTCGCTTTAACGGGAGGGAAGGACCGGCTCGTGCCTTACCCTTTCCATTCCCGCCGTTCCTCGGCCTGCTTCAGGACTTCGTAAGCGACCTGGATCTTCTGGAATTCCTGTGCGGCGGCCGTGTCGCCCGGCTTTACGTCGGGGTGCACTTCCTTGGCCTTGGCGCGGAAGGACTTCTTGATCGCATCGAAATCGGCGTCGGCTTCCAGCTCGAGAGCTTCGAGCGCGCGCATTTCGTCTGCGCTGCGGCTGCCATCGCCTGACCCCGCCCAGCCATAATGCGCGGCTTCGGCATAGCCGGCGTTGTCGCGGTTTTCGTTCTTCACTCGCTCCGCCGCCTCGGCCTTGTCGAGCCCTTCGAAGTAATCCCATTTGGAATTGTATTCGGCTGCGTGCTTCTGGCAGAAATACCACCGGTCCGGGCTGTTCGATGCCTTAGGCGCAGGGCACAGGCCGGGTTCATCGCACAGATGGCGGTCGCAGGTGCGCTGCGCCGTGGCCGCCTGGTCGCTGCCATAGCTGCGCCACCGGGGAAAACCCCAATCGTTGGATCGGCGTGCACCGACCATCAGTTCATCTCTCGTGTCATATGTCCCGCTATATAGAGCGTTCAACGAATAATCGCCACCGATGCTTTATTGTGGGCTTACAAAGAGACTGTTAAGCATTATGCTGCAATGCAGCAACAGCTGCTCGCACGCAGTAATGGCATATACGCAATCGGAGTTCACGACCTTGAGCAAGCAACTGGCCCTGTCGATCGCCTTCTCGGTCCTGACGATGTCGGCTTTCGCCCTGTCGATGTCGCCGCCAAACGCCGTTCAGAACGCCTCCCCCGAATATGAAAACGGCGCGGTGGCCGAAGCCTCCGCGCCGCCCGTGTTCAGGATACTGGCCGACTGATTATCGGATCACGACCGTAACCGCACGCCGGTTCTGGGCCCATGCGCTGGCGTCCGAACCCAGGGCTACGGGTCGTTCCTTGCCATAGCTGACGGTTGCAATCCGGTTGGCCGGCACGCCGAGCCCGACCAGATAATTCTTTGCCGCGTTTGCTCTGCGCTCGCCAAGCGCGAGGTTGTAATCGCGGGTGCCGCGTTCGTCGGCATGGCCTTCGACGGTGACGGTGACGTTGGGATATTGCATCAGATATTGCGCCTGGGTCTGCAGGGCAGCCGCATCGGCGCTGTCGATGTTGTAACGGTCGGTGTCGAAATAGACCACGTTCTGACCGTTTACCGCAGCAACGAAATGCTGCTGGGTTCCCGGACCCGAAGCTGTCTGGGAAGTCGTCGGAGCGGGGGTTTCCGTCGGCACCACTGTCGCCTGTTGCGGCGGCAATTCTTCCGGGGCGGAGGTCTTGCAGCCCGCCAGGGCAATCGTTCCAGTGAGTACCGCGACGGTGAGAATATTATGCTTCATTAGACATCTCCTTGATAGTTGGTAATTCTTTTTGGATCGGTGTCAGCGCGGCCCATCTGCACAGTAATACTACGCCTTTACGGCAGAATAGGTCCCCAGGACGGATCCGATGCATCAACCGGAGTATCGAGGCGCCGTTCGTTGCGGCCGGTCAGATCGACTTGCCACAAGGATGTCCGCCCCGAATTGCGCTCGGTCCGGAAAAACTGGATGATCCGCCCGTTCGGCGCCCAGGTCGGCGCTTCATCCTGCCACGAATTCGTCAGGTACCTCAGGCCACCGCCGCCGGGGCTCATCACCGCGATGCGGAAATCACCGGCAATATGGGTGAAGGCGATCTGGTCGCCGCGCGGGCTCCATTCGGGTGTCGCTGCGCGGCCGCCGAAGAAGCTGATCCGCTTCTGGTTGGAACCGTCGGCATCCATGACGTAGATCTGCTGTTCGCCCGACCGGTCGCTTTCGAACACGATTTTCCGGCCATCCGGCGAATAGGAACCGCCCACGTCGATGCCGGGCGAGTTGGTCAGACGGGTGCTCTCCCCCCCGGTGGCCGGCACGCGGTAGATATCGGTATTGCCCGCAATGGCCATCGAATAGAGAATATACCGCCCATCGGGTGACCAGCGAGGCGCGAACGTGGGATTGCGGCTTTGCGTGACCAGAGTCTGCTTGCCCGCCCCGATGTCGTACACATAGATGCGCGGATTCCCGTCGACATAGCTCAGATACACCAGCTTGCGGTAATCCGGCGAATAGCGCGGGGTCAGCGCGGTTGACTGGCCGGTGGTGATGAAACGGTGGTTGGCCCCATCGCTGTCCATGATCGCAAGGCGCTTGACGCGGTTATCCTTCGGCCCGGTTTCGGCAATATAGGCGATCCGGCTATCGAAGAACGGGCTTTCCCCGGACAGGCGCGAATAAACCAGATCGGCGCATTTGTGCGCGGCCCGCCGCCAGTCGCGCGCAGGCACGACCCAGCCCTGCCGGACGAGTTCGGACTGAAGGGCGACATCGTAGAGATAGCAGCCGACGGTCAGGCGGCCGTCCGCCCCGGCCTTCACATAACCGTGCACCAGCATTTCCGCGCTTCGGTTGGACCAACTGCTCCATTGCGGCGCGGTGACCTGCGCAAAGGAAGGCTGCGGCAGGCCATCCGGCCCGGCGGGTTTGAACAGGCCGTTGTTCTTCAGGTCGGAGGTAATGACCCGCGCCAGTTCCTTGCCCAGCGCCGCGGTTCCGCTGGCGTTTGCGGCGGTGGGCTGGTCGCGGTCGGTCGCGAAGCCGGCGATGGCGATGCCGAGGTCCTGCCAGTCGCTCGTGTCGGTGACGGTCAAGGACAGACCGCTGTCATCTTCCAGGGTTTCCACCTCCTCCACCGGCGGCGGTGCGGTACCGAGGTCCTGCGCGGCCACGGGCGCGGCGAACAGGGCGAGAATGAGGAGGGGGAGTTTCTTCATGACTACAAATTCCTGTCGAACCGGGCGTCCCGGATGGTTTTCCACGCCTCGTAATATTCGGGCGGGAGGTCGAACGGCGCGGCGAGTTGAACCGCCCGTATAGCACGTTCTGCGTGCAAATCCTTCTGCGGGGCGTTCGACGGGGTGACACCCGTCTGCCTTACCACCCGCGGCCGCCCGTTGAGGCTGCCATCGGGGTTGAGGCTGAACGAAAGGATCGTCACCAGCTGCTCTGCATCGACGCCCTGCGGCGCGGTCCAGTGCGGCCGCAACTGGCGAGCGATGGCCTGACCCAGCGACGCTTTGGCGCTGGCCCCGATCTGGGAAGCCGGAACGCGGGTTTCGGTAGTGGACGTGCTGTCACCCGCACCGGGCAGAAAATCCGCCCCGATGCGGCTGCCCCCCGCTGGTTTGGCGGCAGGCCTCGGCGGCGCGGGGCGGGTTGCCGGGCGATCCGGGCGGCGGCGCTCCGGCTCAGGCTTGGCGGCGGTACGGGTTGGCGTGGTTGCGACGGCGCGAGGGGCCGGGATTGGTTCGGGCTGCGCCTGTTCGATCGGCGCGGGCTGGGGCTCGTCCGACAGGGTCGGCGCTATTGCGGCGCGGCTTTCGGCAACGGGTTCCGGCGCGGTCGACGCCAGGCTGACGTCGCTCGTCAGGCTGACGGTCATGCGCGGGGGCAGCGGAGGTACGTCGTCCTTGCCCGGCTGCAGCACCAGCACCGCGACCAGCGCGACGTGCAGCAACACCGCGACCCCAAGGCCGACACGTTCATCAGTGCGGAGTGCAGCAAGCGCCATGGTCCAACCGATTATGGCGGCGAATCTGAACCGCTGGTGACCAGCGAGATCGCGTTGAAGCCCGCCCGGTTGAGTTCGCCCATGACCGCCATCACCCGCCCGTATTGCAGGCCTTGATCCGCGCGCAAGGTCACCTGCGGCAAACCGCCGTCGGCACCGGGGCGAATATTGGCAAGCCGTTCGGGCAATTCGCCCGGAGCCAGCCGGTCATCGCCCAGATAGATAAATCCGTCGCTGTCGATGCTCAGGGTCACGGGATCTTCTTCCGGCGCCAGCGCGTTGGCGCGGCTTTCGGGCAAGTCGATCGGTACCCCGGCAGCGAGCAAGGGCGCGGTGACCATGAAGATGATCAGCAGCACCAACATCACGTCGACAAAGGGCGTCACGTTGATGTCCGCCATCGGCGTCCGGCGCGATCCGCGCCGCCCGCCCCGCCTGCTGCCATTGACCATGCCCATCGCCATCAGCTGCGCGCCAGCTCGCGGCTGAGGCTCGCGTGGAAGCGGTCGGCAACGCGCTGCAGGGTGGATGCCAGCGCATTCACCCCGTGGCTGAACCGG
>NZ_JAXMJI010000027.1:0-33910 GCF_034376665.1 Allopontixanthobacter sp.
ACGGCGCGGCGCGAGACGACAATAGTGCCGCGGCGCCGATCCATCTTGAGGATCTGGAACGGCTGCGGGATTTCCATCAGCGGGGTGACATCGCGCACGGGACGGATATCGACCTGGCTGCCGGGCAGGAAGGCCACGGCGCCGTCGAGATCGACGGTGAAGCCGCCCTTGACGCGGCCAAAGATACGGCCTTCGACGCGGACGCCTTCGCCGAATTCGCTTTCCAGCTTGTCCCACGCGGCTTCGCGGCGGGCGCGGTCGCGGCTGAGCATGGCTTCGCCGTCGGAGTTTTCGACGCGGTCGACATAGACTTCGACTTCATCGCCGACGCTGAGGCCGTGGCCTTCTTCGCCGCGGTTGAATTCCTTGAGGTCGATGCGGCCTTCGCTCTTGAGGCCGACGTCGATCACGGCGAAGCCGCCTTCGATCGAGGTCACGGTGCCTTTTACGACGCGGCCTTCAAAGCCGCCGTCGTCGGCGCCGCCGAATTGTTCGTTGAGAAGCGCTTCGAAATCGTCGCGCGTTGGGTTGGCTGTTGATGCCATGGGTTAGAGTTTCCTACACTGTTTTTCCGGCCGCCAGGTTGGTTCCCGGGGTCTTGTGGCCGAACTCTCCACCGGGCCGGATGCCGCGATGAAGGTCCGACGGAATGCAGTACGGCGGGGCAGGAAAACCGGCAGCAGGCCCGTGAGGGCTCCGACCCCGAAGGGCCGTCATGCAAACCGGCAATGCTTTTGAGCTTGCCTCCGACCACGGCCGCAGCCCGTCAGACGGGGCGCGCTTAAGCGAGGGGCGCACAAAAGGCAAGCGAATTGGGGTGAACCGATCCGGGGCCGGGCCGCTCTGCGCAGGGTTACACAAGTGACACTTCCAACATCGTGTGTAACCCGGCCGCGACGGCGCGTTCCCGCGGGTTTGAACCGGGAAGGTGACACATCGGCCCTGGCAGAAAATAAAACAGTCCTGCGGTTGCCCGGAGGTGTCGGAGGAAGCGGATTGGGTTTGGGCGTGCAGGTCATGCACCGGCTATGCGCCAGTCGAGGGCCTGTAGGACAGGGCCTATCGGGGCTTGGCCGCGCGGGCTTTCAATGCGCTGTCCACGATCTCGATTACGGCGCTGATCGCCTCCGCCCGGTCGAGGCCGGTGGTGTCGATCACATAGGCGTCGCTGGCGATGGCGAGAGGGGCATCCTTGCGCCCCGAATCGCGTTCGTCGCGGCGGCGCAGGTTGGCGGCGATGTCGGCAAGGGTGGTGCCGCCGCCGCCGCGGTCCTCCATTTCCCGGAAGCGCCGCTCGGCGCGTGCCTCGACCGTAGCTGTGACGAACAGCTTCACGTCCGCCTCGGGGGCTATCACGGTGCCGATATCGCGCCCGTCGAGCACCGCACCCCCCGGCTGCATGGCAAAGCTGCGCTGGCGATCATATAGCGCCCGGCGTACCTCAGGATGGATGGATACGCGGCTGGCGAGACCGCCGGTGTGTTCGGTGCGCAATTCGGGATCGGACAGCACCGCGTCCGGGAAATCGCACGCCGCCAGCGCATCGTCCGCCTTGTCGGGATCACCGCCTTGCAGCGCGACCTGCCGGCCGACCGCTCGGTAAAGCAGCCCGGTATCGAGATGCGGCAGTCCGTAATGCGCCGCCAACGCCTTGGCGATGGTGCCCTTGCCGGACGCTGTCGGGCCGTCGACCGCGATGATCATGGCGTGTCTTGTACCTCCGCAGCAGACTTGCGGCGTACGAGCAACGCACGTCCCAGCCCGAACAGGGCAATTCCCATCCACACGATCTCCAGAACCATGGTCGGCAGGTTGAAATTGACTGTCAGCGACACCGTCAGCAGCGCGGCTCCGAGGAAGTTCACGAGGTTGAACAGCACCATGTTCATGGCCTTTACTACGTTGCTGTAGGCATAGGCGGCGACGATGCAGAAACTGCCCGCAAAGCCGATCAGATCGGCGGTAAAGGGGGTGATGTAATCGGTCATGAAGCCCTTTCGGAGAGCATGATTTCAAAGGTGGGGAAACTGGTCGCGATGGGTCTCGTATCGTCCACTTCGACGCCGTCTCTGGAGACCAGGCCGGCAATGGCCATGCTCATGGCGATGCGGTGATCGAGTTGGGTGGTGATCGGTCCGCCGCCAGCCAGCTGTTCGCCGCGGGTGCCATCGATCAGCAGGCCGTCTTCGGTTTCGGTGACCCTTGCGCCGATGGCTTCGAGCGCAGTGGCCATGGCCGTGAGACGGTCGCTTTCCTTGACGCGCAATTCCTCAAGCCCGCTGGTGGTGGTGCGGCCGTTTGCCATCGACGCCGCCACGAACAGCACAGGAAACTCGTCGATCATGCTGGGGGCGAGGGCGGGGTCGACTTCGATGCCTTTCAGCGCGGAGTGCCGCACGCGCAGATCGGCAACCGGCTCGCCGCCCACTTCGCGCGGGTTCAGCTCCTCGATACTGCCGCCCATAGCCCGCAGCACGGTGACGATCCCGGCACGGGTGGGGTTGAGGCCGACATTTTCGATGATCAGGTCGCTGCCCGGCACGATCAGCGCGGCGACGATGAAGAAAGCGGCGGACGATGGATCGCCGGGCACTTCGATGTCCTGCGCTGTCAATTCCGCTTCGCCGCGGATGCGGCTGGTGCGCACGCCGTCAGCTTCCTCCACCGTAAGGTCCGCGCCGAATCCGCGCAGCATCCGTTCCGAATGGTCGCGCGTGGGCACCGGCTCGATGACGGTCGTGATACCCGGCGTGTTCAGGCCCGCGAGCAGGATCGCGCTTTTTACCTGCGCGCTGGCGACGGGAAGGCGGTAGGTGATGGGGACCGCAGGCAGACAGCCGCGGATCATCAGCGGCAGGGTGCCGCCGCCGATCTCCGGGCGACTGGCGGTGATATCCGCGCCCATCTGCGACAGGGGCTCGATGACGCGGCCCATCGGGCGGCCCGACAGGCTCGCGTCCCCGATGAAGCTGGCGGTGATCCCGTGACTGGCGATCACGCCCATCAGCAGCCGGGTGGAGGTGCCGCTGTTGCCCATGTCCAGCGCTTGGCGGGGTTGCAGCAAGCCGCCGACGCCGACGCCGTGAACGCTCCACAGGCCTTCATCGTCCCGTTCGATCACCGCGCCCATCGCTCGCATGGCGGCGGCGGTGGCGAGCACGTCTTCACCTTCGAGCAGCCCGCGAATGGTGGTTCTGCCCACCGCGAGCGCGCCGAGCATCAGCGAACGGTGGCTGATCGATTTGTCCCCCGGCACGCGGATGGTGCCGCGCAGCGGGCCCGAGGCCGCGAATCTGCGGGGTGTCGGGCGGGATGTGGGGGTTTCAGACAAGCGAGTTCAGTCCTATATGGATGAGGGTACCGGGCGCGGCGGCTTTTGACAGTGCCATCACCCTATGGCAAGGCGCGCCCGCTCTTGATTCTGCGTCGATGCTCATGCACGGGCGGTTTCCATCAAGCTTTTTGAAGAATTTTTCTCCCCCGGCGGGTCCGTCCGGGCGACAGTTAAGGAAATACAATGGTCAAGCCAGAATGGGGCACCAAGCGTTCTTGCCCGAAATGCGGCACCCGCTTCTACGATCTCGGCAAGGAAGAACCAGCGACCTGCATCGAATGCGGTGAGCAATGGTATCCCGAACCGGTGCTGAAATCGAAGCAGCCGATTCCGTTCGAGGACGAGAAGAAGAAGGACAAGGAAGCGGATAGCGACCTGGCCGACGATGATGATGCAGATCTGGAAGATATCGACGACGGCGAGGATTCGCCGGACAATGATGTCGATCTCGGCGGCGATGACGACCTTGGCGTAAGCAAGGGCAAGGGCGACGACGAAGGTCCGGAAATTTAAGACCCGCCTGCCAATTCGGTCCTTGCAAAATCGGGAGGCACTCCATAAAGGGCTGCCTCCCGGCCATTAGGCAGGGGAAATTGGTACGATATTGGTTAAGGGGCCTTAGCTCAGCTGGGAGAGCGCCTGCATGGCATGCAGGAGGTCAGCGGTTCGATCCCGCTAGGCTCCACCATTTCACCGGATTTTGTTCCGGGACGGGCTGCAAATCGCGCTTTGCTGCGCTTCCGGTGCTCACGGGCTGAATGCCCGCTGCGCGCCGGTTCTCGCAAAGCACGATTTTCGCTTCCGACCCGAAACAAAATCCGGCAAAATGGCCGAGAATTGAAAAAGCCGGTCCCAAAGGATCGCACGCTGGCCAACGAGGTTTCGTTCGCCGGCGTTTTTGGCATTTAGCGCTGCACTGGCTGCGGCGGAGGAGTGAGGACTATGTTTGACAGTCTATCCGACCGCCTTGGCGGAGTGTTCGACAAGCTGCGCGGGCGCGGCGCGCTGTCGGAACAGGATGTTCGCGATGCGATGCGCGAAGTGCGCGTGGCGCTGCTGGAAGCTGACGTTGCGCTGCCGGTGGTCCGCCGATTCGTTGACCGGGTAACCGAAAAGGCCATCGGTGCCGAGGTTCTGAAATCGGTCACGCCCGGCCAGCAGGTGGTCAAGATCGTCAATGACGAATTGATCGAAACGCTGGGCGGGGAGACGCAGGAGGGTCTGAACCTCGAAGCGAAACCGCCGGTGGTGATCATGATGGTCGGCCTGCAGGGTTCGGGCAAGACCACCACGACGGCCAAGCTGGCGAAGTTCATCCGCGAAAAGCACGGCAAGAAAGCGCTGATGGCGTCGCTCGACGTCAATCGTCCCGCGGCGCAGGAACAATTGGCGGTGCTCGGCACCCAGATCGAAATCGCGACGCTGCCGATCGTGGCGGGTCAGCAGCCGGTCGATATCGCGCGCCGGGCGCTTGAATCGGCGCGTCTCCAGAATTCCGACGTGCTGCTTCTCGATACCGCGGGCCGCCTGCACGTCGATGAAGCGCTGATGGCGGAAATGAAGGCGGTTGCCTCCATCACCACGCCGACAGAAGTGCTGTTGGTGGTCGATGCGCTGACCGGGCAGGACGCAGTCAACGTTGCGCAGAATTTCTCGAGCGAAGTCAGCCTGACGGGTGTGATCCTGACCCGGATGGATGGTGATGCACGCGGCGGCGCGGCGCTGTCCATGCGGCATGTCACCGGCAAGCCGATCAAATTCGCTGGCACGGGCGAGAAACTGGACGCGCTCGAACCGTTCCAGCCCAGCCGGATCGCCAATCGCATCCTGGGCATGGGCGATGTCGTCAGCCTGGTTGAAAAAGCGGCCGCCACGATCAACGCCGCTGACGCCGAGGAACAGGCGCGGCGGATGTCGAAGGGTCTGTTCGACCTCAATGATCTGCGCACCCAGTTGCAGCAGATGCAGAACATGGGCGGTCTCGGCATGCTGGCCGGGATGATGCCGGGCATGAAGAAGGCCAAGGCCGCGATGGCGCAGAGCGGGATGGACGACAAGGTCCTGGTCCATATGGACGCGGTGATCGGCTCGATGACGCCGAAGGAACGCGCCAATCCGGCCTTGCTGAATGCCAAGCGCAAGAAGCGCGTTGCGGCGGGCGCCGGGATGCAGGTGCAGGACGTCAACCGCCTGCTCAAAATGCATCAGGAAATGGCCAAGGCGATGAAGCAGATCAGGAAGATGGGCGGCCTCAAGGGCCTCGGTGCCCTCTTCGGCAAAGGCGGAATGGGGGCGGCCATGCCCGGCCTCGGCGGCGGCGGCATGGGCGGAATGGGCGGCCCCGGTAACGGAATGGGCGACCTCCCGCCGGATCTTCAGAAATTACTCAACAAGAAATAATATCAGATACTTACATTCGAAAGGTAAACTACAATGGCAATTGCACTCCGTCTTTCCCGCGGTGGCTCCAAGAAGCGTCCTTACTACCGGATCGTGGCGGCCGACGTTCGCGCGCCGCGTGACGGCAAATATCTGGAGCAGATCGGCACTTATAATCCGCTGCTCGCCAAGGACGATGAAAAGCGCGTCACGCTGAACGAAGACCGCGCCCGTTACTGGCTGAGCGTTGGCGGCCAGCCGAGCGACCGTGTTGCCCGCTTCCTCGACGCCGCCGGTGTCCGCGAACGTGCTGCACGCGTCAACCCGAACAAGGGCAAGCCCGGCGAAAAGGCCGTGGAACGCGCTGAAGAAAAGGCCGAAAAAGCTGCAGCGGCCGATGAAGCTGCAAAGGCTGCCGTGGAAGAAGCCAAGGCTGCACCAGCTGAAGAAGCGGCTGTTGAAGAAGCGGCAGTTGAAGAGGTTGCTGCTGAAGCTCCTGCTGAAGAAGCTGCACCTGAAGCAGCTGCCGAAGCAGCGCCTGCCGAAGAAGCTGCCGCTGAAGAGGCACCAGCTGCTGAAGAAGCCCCGGCTGAAGAAGCCAAGGCCGAAGAAGCGCCCGCCGAAGAAGCCCCTGCCGAAGAAGCTGCTTCCGAAGAAAAGACCGAGGGCTGATCCCTTTGTCACAGGACAAACCCGTCGCACCATCGCCAGTGACCCTGGCAGCCATTATCGGCGCGCATGGTGTGACGGGCGAAGTCCGCCTGAAATTGTTCGGCGAAGGCTGGGCAGAACTGAAGCGCTATAAAAGATTCAACGAGGGCGCCTTCACGCTCCAGAAAATCCGCGACGATAACAAGGGCGGCGCGGTCGCCCGGTTCGCCGAATGTACGGACCGGAACACGGCAGAAAAACTGCGCGGCACCGCGCTGACCATCACCCGCGCCGATTTTCCGGACCTCGCCGAGGGTGAATATTACCACGCCGATCTGCTTGGCCTGCCTGCCGTTTCGGAATGCGGAGAGGCCTTGGGCGCAATCGTCCAAGTGCTGAATTTCGGTGCGGGCGACATCCTTGAAATCGAACGCCCGCCGGTGGACGGCAAACCCGGCAAACGCTTCATGGTCCCGATGAATCAGGATGCGGTGCCCGAATGGAGTGCAGAGCGGGCTATTGTCGACTCCGCGTTCGTGGTTGATTGATTGCAGAATGACCTTCGCCGCCACAATCCTCACGCTCTATCCGGAGATGTTTCCCGGGCCGCTGGGCGTGTCGCTGGCAGGGCGCGCGCTGGATGAGGGGAAGTGGTCGCTCGAAACCGTACAGATCCGCGATTTCGCCAGCGACAAGCACCGCACGGTCGATGACACGCCTGCAGGCGGTGGGGCGGGCATGGTGCTCAAACCCGATGTGCTGGCGGCTGCGCTTGACTCAATCCTCCCCGGAACGGGGAGGGGGACCGCCGACGAAGTCGGGGGTGGAGGGGCACGTTCGGGCCATTCGCCTGTGCCCCTCCACCATCCGGCGGCCAAGGCCTTGGATGGTCCCCCTCCCCCGCTGGGGGAGGAAATTCGCCCCATCCTCGCCATGACCCCGCGCGGCAAGCCGATCACTCAGGCGCGCATCCGCCAACTTGCCGCCGGACCCGGTGTCGCCATTATTTGCGGGCGGTTCGAAGGCTTCGACGAGAGATTGTTCGAGGCGCGTCCGGAGATCGAGCAGGTCAGCCTTGCCGACATCGTCCTGTCGGGCGGGGAACCGGCTGCGCTGATGATACTCGACGCTTGCATTCGGCTGCTTCCCGGCGTAATGGGCGCGGCTTCGAGTGGTACCGAAGAAAGCTTTGAACAAGGCCTTCTCGAATATCCTCACTATACCCGGCCTCAGGAATGGGAAGGGCGCACGATCCCCGAAGTGTTGCGATCGGGGGATCATGCGAAGATCGCGGCGTGGCGGAAAGCCATGTCGGAAGATCACACACGGTTACGCAGACCGGACCTTTGGGAACGTCATTGTGGCGTTCGGGACCGTTCTGCCTCTGGCGCGCGACGAGAAAATGAGGACCAGGGTCAGTGAACCTTATCCAGCAGATCGAAGCCGAGGAAATTTCCAAGGTAACGAAAGAAATACCGGCTTTCCGTGCGGGCGATACCGTCCGCGTAGGCGTGAAGGTCGTCGAAGGCACGCGCGAGCGTATCCAGATGTTCGAAGGCGTGTGCATCGCCCGCAGCAACCGCGGCATGGGCAGCAATTTCACCGTCCGCAAGATGAGCTTCGGCGAAGGCGTGGAACGCGTGTTCCCGATCTATGCGCCGATCGTGGACAGCATCACCGTGGTTCGCCGCGGTATCGTGCGCCGCGCGAAGCTGTATTACCTGCGCGGCCGTACCGGCAAGCGCGCCCGTATCGCCGAACGGCGGGACAACGCACCGAAAGCGTAAGCTTCGGGCTACCGAGTTACAAAAGGGCGGTTCCTGCGGGAGCCGCCCTTTTTGCATTCGGGCCCAGCATTCGCCATTGCGGGCAGGCGCAAAGCCCTCCAGTGTCCGCCCGCCGATTGCTCGCGGTGACGAACTGAAGAGGGACGATCCTTGACATGCGCTTACCCCTACTTGCCGCCGCCGCCGTATTTGCCCTCGCCGCGCCGAGCTTTGCGCAGGACCGCAGCGTGAGCGTGCAGAGTGATCTCACGTTCGAACAGGTGTTCGCCAGTCCGAGCCTGAACGGTCCGGTGCCACGCGGCGTCAAGCTGTCGCCGGACGGGCGCTATCTGACCGTGCTGCGCAACCGCGAAACGGACAAGGATCGCTATGATCTGTGGGGTTACGACCGGGAAACCGGTGAATGGTCGATGCTGGTCGATTCGGAGAAATTCGCATCGGGGCGGGAGCTGTCCGAAGACGAGAAGATGCAGCGCGAACGCCAGCGGATCGGGGATCTGGCGGGTATCGTAACCTATGAATGGGCCGCCGGCAGCGATGCCCTGCTGGTTCCGCTGGACGGCGATTTGTACCTGGCGCGGCTAGGCGGCGACATTACGCGACTTACCGATACCGAGGAAAGCGAGCTCAACCCCGCGCTCAGCAACACCGGCAAGCTGGTGTCCTTCATCCGTGACCGGCAGTTATGGGTGGGCGACGTCGGCGCTGCGGCAGTGCCGATAACCCCGAGGGAAGGCGAAACCATCCGCTGGGGCGAGGCGGAATTCGTCGCGCAGGAGGAAATGGCCCGCCTGACCGGATACTGGTGGTCGCCCGACGACACCCGCATTGCCGTGCAGCGCACCGACGAGGCGCGTGTGGGTATCGTCACCCGCGCGGCCATCGGTGCGACCGGGACCAAGGTATTCGACCAGCGCTATCCCGTCGCCGGCAGCGACAACGCGGTGGTGGAATTGTTCGTCATGGATCCCGACGGCGGCAACCGGGCGAAAGTCGATCTGACCTCCGGCCAGGACCCGGCCCATTACAACGCCGAGGATCCGACTGATTTCTATCTCGCGCGGGTTGATTGGGCACCCGATGGCAAATTGTATGTGCAGCGCCAGAACCGGGCGCAGACCGTGCTCGATATGCTCAAGGTAGATCCTGCAACGGGCGCGAGTGAGGTCATGTTCACCGAAACTGCCGCGGCGAAGGATTACTGGATCAACCTCAGCGACAACTACCGGTTCCTAAAGGACGGCTCGCTGATCTGGTGGAGCGAGCGGGATGGCTTTGGCCATCTCTATCTTTTCCGGGAAGGCCGCTGGAACCGGCTGACCAAAGGCCAATGGGTTGTGACCAAACTGCTGGGTATCGACGAAGCACAGGGCCGCGTATTTCTTACCGGCACCAATTACGCCAATCCGCGCGAAGAGCACGTTTATGCCTTCAGCCTCGACAATCCCGAGCCGGGCGAAATCGAGCGCCTGACGGAGAGTGAGTTCACACACTCGGCCAGCATGGACAAGGCGGGCAAGGCTCTGCTCGTCAGCCGGTCATCGCACCACCAGCCGCCGCAGACTTACCTTGCCGACCAGACCGGCAAGCGGCTCGCCTGGGTTGAGGAAAATGCGCTCGGCGGGGAGCATCCCTATGCGCCTTATCTGGCGAGCCATCGTCCGGCGAAATTCGGGACAATCAAGGCCGCGGATGGTGCCACCGATCTTCACTGGAAGATGGTCACGCCCGAAATGAAGCCGGGCAAGCGCTATCCCGTGTTCTACCACCACTACAGTGGCCCGGGGCCGCAGACGGTTACTGCCGGCTGGGACGGCGCGTTGCAGCAGGCGGTGGTCGATGCCGGGTATATCTGGTTCGAACTGGACAACCGCGGCAGCGCCAATCGCGGGGTGGCTTTCGAACAGCCGCTGTACCGGGCAATGGGCGGGGTCGAGGTCGCCGACCAGAAAGCCGGTGCGGAATATCTCAAGTCGCTCGATTTCGTCGATCCCGGCAAGATCGCGCTCTATGGCTGGTCCTATGGCGGCTATATGACGCTGAAGCAGATGCAGGCCGATCCGGGCCTGTATGCGGCGGGCATTGCCGGTGCGCCGGTCACGCGCTGGGAGCTTTACGATACCCATTACACCGAGCGGTACATGGGCGATCCGCGGCAGGTGCCGGAGGCCTATGCAGCGGCAAGCGCCATTCCCGATGCGGAGAAGATCACCGATCCGCTGCTGCTGATCCACGGGATGGCGGACGACAATGTGGTGTTCGAAAATTCCTCCGAATTGATTGCGAAATTGCAGGGGGCCAACCGCCCGTTCGAAATGATGCTCTATCCCGGATCGACCCACCGGGTTTCGGGGGAGCAGATCAGTCCCCATCTGTGGAACACGATCTTCGGCTTCCTGGAACGCCACGGGGTTGTGCCGCCTGAATAGGTATTTTTGCCTCCCCCAAGAGGAATTGCGTTGCACAGGGTCATGCGGCCTCTAGTGCGGGCACACATAGTTTTTGGAGTTGAATGATGGGTTATCGCGTTGTTGTGGTCGGGGCGACAGGGAACGTCGGCCGGGAAATCATGGCGGTTCTGGCCGAGCGGGAATTTCCGATCGAGGAAATCGCCGCCGTGGCCAGCTCCCGCTCGCACAACTCCCAGGTTGAATTCGGCGACACCGGCAAGATGCTGAAATGCAAGAACATCGAACATTTCGACTTCGCCGGGTGGGATATCGCCTTGTTCGCAGCCGGTTCGACCGTCACACGGGAATACGCGCCCAAGGCCGCTGCGGCAGGCTGCGTGATGATCGACAACAGTTCGCTCTACCGGATGGATCCCGATGTTCCGCTGATCGTGCCGGAGGTGAACCCGGATGCGATCGATGGCTATACCAAGCGCAATATCATCGCCAATCCGAATTGCTCGACCGCGCAGCTGGTGGTGGCGCTGAAGCCGCTGCACGATGCCGCCACGATCAAGCGGGTCGTCGTCAGCACCTATCAGTCGGTTTCCGGTGCGGGCAAGGCCGGGATGGACGAATTGTTCGAACAGAGCCGCGCCATCTTCGTCGGTGACAAACCCGAACCACGCGCTTTCACCAAGCAGATCGCGTTCAACGTGATCCCGCATATCGACGTCTTCCTGGACGATGGTTCGACCAAGGAAGAATGGAAGATGGTGGTCGAAACCAAGAAGATCCTCGATCCCAAAATCAAGCTGACTGCTACCTGTGTCCGGGTGCCGGTGTTCGTCGGCCATTCCGAAGCGGTGCATATCGAGTTTGAAAACGAACTGACCGCCGAACAGGCGCAGGACATCCTGCGTGAGGCACCGGGCGTCATGCTGATCGATAAGCGTGAGGACGAAGGCTATGTCACGCCTGTGGAATGCGTGGGCGACAGCGCGACCTATGTCAGCCGGGTGCGCGACGATCCGACGGTGGAACACGGCATTGCGCTGTGGTGCGTATCGGACAATCTGCGCAAGGGCGCCGCGCTCAACGCGGTGCAGATTGCGGAACTGCTGGGACGTAGGCACCTGAAAAAGGGATGATATCTCCCAAACAACTGTAACCAGTCTAGCTCCGGCCACGAACGTCCTGGCAGAGGAGCAAGGATCGTGAAGGTAATCCCAACCGGGCGTACACTTGGCTATGTTGTAGCAATTCTCACCGGCCTGATGCTGCTGCTGATCCCGGCTTCGCAGGTCAGCAGTCAGAGCGCGGAAAAGCTCAACCGCGAGTTTCCTCAGCTTGATTTGTCGAAAAGTTCGGTTGATCTGGCTGAAATCAAATTTGGCGGTGTCCCGCGCGATGCGATCCCCGCGATTTTGGATGCAAACTTCCTGCCCGTTAGTGAAATCAAGGATCTGGGCGATGACGAGCCGGTGATCTTTCTGACGGGCCAATGCGGCGCCTATGCCTTTCCCTATCGCGTTCTGATCTGGCACGAAATCGTCCATCACGATCATTGCGGCGTGCCGGTGGCAGTGACGTATTGCCCGCTCTGCAACACCTCCATGGTGTTCGATCGCCGCGTCGACGGCAAAATTCTCAGTTTCGGGACCACAGGGCGGCTGCGGCATTCCGATCTGGTGATGTACGACCATCAGACCGAGAGCTTCTGGCAACAGTTCACCGGGGAGGCAATTGTCGGCACCATGACGGGGACGACGCTGACTGCCGTACCTGCGCGGATCGAGGCATGGCGGCTGTTCCGAGACGAGTTTCCACAAGGTCAGGTACTGGTTCCCAACGACACGACTGCTCGCGATTATGGCAGGAACCCGTATCAAGGTTACGATTCAGCGCCCGCGCCGTTTCTTTACCGCGGGAAGTTGCCGCGGAATATCGATCCGATGGCGCGCGTCGTCCGGGTGGGACCGCGCGCATGGTCGCTCGATTATGTCCGGCGCAATTCTCCGGTACTAACCGAGAGCGGACTGCGCATCGAATGGATTGCAGGGCAGAATTCAGCGCTGGACAGCAGCCGTATCTCGAACGGGCGCGATATAGGCAATGTTCGGATTACCCGGGCACAGGATGATGTTGCCTACAGCATCGATTTTGCCTTCGCCTTCTTCGCCTTCTATCCCCGAGGGGAGTTGATCCAATGATCCGGCTGACCTGGGCCCTGCTGATCGCAATAGCCTTATGGCCGGCACAGGCCCGTGCTGCCGAAGCAGCCGATTTCAGCGAAGCGGCCTTCGCCCAAGCGCAGCAGGGCAACGGTCTGGTGGTGGTGGAAACCTATGCGCCCTGGTGTCTGCCTTGCAAATTGCAGGCCCCCTTGTTCGAAAAGGCGATGAAGCAACCAGAATTTCGCTCGATGAACGTGTTTCGCGTCGTGGAGAAAACGCCGCCTGCAGTTTGGAAGCGCTTGCGGATCACCGGTTTCGGAACTGTCGTGGTATTCCGCAATGGCCGGGAAGTTGCCCGCGGGACGCCCACCACGGAGAAGGACTTGTTTGCCCTTCTCCGCAGGAAATCCTGAAGCTGCCCGATTAACTTGTCGGGTCAGATTGAACAGCCAGTCGGCATTGGCTAGGTCTGTAACATGACCCTTTCAGCAGAACTCTTCTTCAGCTTCCGCTCCCCCTATTCCTACCTCGCGATCGGGCGGTATCGCGCACTGACCAAGATGTTCGATGTCGAGATCGCGCTCAGGCCGGTCTATCCGCTGGCGATCCGGCAGCCGGATTTCTTTGAGCGCAATCACCCCAACTGGCTCGCCTATACCTTCCGGGATATGATGCGCGTCGCCCAGTTTCACGGCATTCCCTTCGCTCTCCCGCAGCCGGATCCGATCGTGCAGGACTTCGCGACCCGCAAGATTGCGGAGGATCAGCCCCAAATTTACCGACTTACCCGAATGGGCCAGGCCGCGGCGCGGCGGGGCAAGGGGCTGGCGTTTGCGGATGAAGTGGCCAGGCTGATCTGGGGTGGAACACCTGGCTGGAACGAGGACGAACATCTGGCGGGTGCGGCAACCCGCGCCGGGCTCGACCTGTCGGAACTTGCCCACGAGGCCGAAACCGACGCCGCAGCTCTCGACGCCGAATTGGCAGCCAACCAGCAGGCGCTGGAGGCAGCGGGCCACTGGGGCGTGCCGACGCTGGTGTTCGGCGGCGAGCCGTTCTTCGGGCAGGACCGGATTGAAATGGTCCTGTGGCGCATGAACGAGCAGGGTCTGACCGAGCGGTGAGCAAGTTGACGACCGATCACCTCCCCTCCTTCGACGGAGTCAAACTCGCCGTGCACCGGATGGGCCCCGATAAGATTGGCGCGCGGCCAGTTATGCTGCTCCACGGCCTGTTTTCCAGCGCGGAGATGAACTGGATTCGGTTCGGCCATGCGCAGAAACTGGCCGATGCGGGCTTTGCCGTCATCATGCCCGACCTGCGCGCGCATGGGGACAGCGACAAGCCGCATGACAGCGCCGCCTATCCGCCCGACGTTCTGGCGAGGGATGTCGCGGCCCTGGTGGCCGAATTGGAACTCGCCGATTTTGACCTGGTGGGCTTTTCGCTCGGTTCCCGAACCGCCGTCCGCGCCGTGATCAAGGGGCTCGCACCGCACCGGCTGGTGCTGGCGGGTATGGGGCTGGAGGGCCTGAGCGGATGGTCGCGGCGCGCCAGTTTCTTCATCGACGCAATCGACCGTTATGATGAGGTCAAGCGGGGCGACCCGGCGTTCATGGCGGTCAGCTTCATGAAGACCATGCAGGTGGACCGCGTCTCCGCCCGGCTGCTGCTGCAATCGGTCGCCGACACGAGCCCTGAAGACCTGGCTGCGATCACCATGCCGACACTGGTGCTGTGCGGCGATCAGGACCGGGACAACGGTTCCGCACCAAAGCTGGCCGAGGCGTTGCCGGATGCAGTCTATGCCGAAATCCCCGGCACCCACATGAGTTCGGTCACTGAGGGTGCGCTGGGCGATGCTTTGGTCGCCTTTCTGGAATAGCGGCACATTGGTGCCTGACAGGCCCCTTTCGCGGTGCTAGATCGCAGCCAGATGAGCTCCCGCCCCCTCTCGAAAGACGTCTGCGGCTGGCGCGAGATCGTGTCCTTGCCGGAACTGGGCGTGCTGCATCTGCAGGCCAAGGTGGACACCGGCGCGCGGACATCCTCCCTCCATGCGACCGATATTGAATTGTTCGAGCGCGGCGGCGAGGAATGGGCGCGTTTCACCATCGACGCGGTCGAGGATCACCACCAGATCGTCGAAGCTCCGCGCGTCGCGCACCGGATGATCACCAGCTCCAACGGCGAAAGCCAGGAACGGCTGATCATCAAGACCGAACTGGCGATGGGGAACCACAGCTTCCGGGCCGAGTTCAGTCTGGCAGACCGGTCCGACATGGTGTTCCCCATGCTCATCGGCCGCACGTCGCTGCGCAAACGTTTCCTGGTCGATTCGGCCAGATCCTTCCTCTTGCCTGACCCGCTCCGTTCACAGGACCCGATTCGATGAAAATCGCCATGCTTGCCCGGAACCCCAGGCTCTATTCGCACAAGCGTCTGGTCGAGGCGGCGGAGCTGCGCGGCCATTCGATGGATATCCTCAACACCCTGCGCTGCACGGTGAACATCGCCAGCCACCGTCCGACGGTGGCCTATAATGGCGAGACGCTGGCCGGCTATGATGTCGTCATCCCGCGTATCGGGGCGTCGATCACGCAATATGGTCTGGCCGTGCTGCGGCAGTTCGAGATGGGCGGGGTCTGGCCGCTCAACGAAAGCGTGGCGATCGGGCGCAGCCGCGACAAATTACGCTCGATGCAGATCCTCGCCAAGCACGGGCTGGGCCTGCCGCTGACCGCTTTCGCGCATGATCCCAAGCAATCGGCGGAGGTGATCAAGGCGGTGGGCGGCGCGCCAGTAGTGATCAAACTGCTCGAAGGTACGCAGGGCATCGGCGTGGTGCTGGCGGAAACCGACAAGAGCGCGACATCCGTGATCGAGGCGTTTCGCGGGGCCAATGTGAACATACTGGTGCAGGAATTCATCAAGGAAGCGGGCGGGTCGGATATCCGCTGCCTGGTGGTCGGCGGCAAGGTCGTCGCCTCGATGAAGCGGCAGGGCGCGAAAGGCGATTTCCGCTCAAACCTCCACCGTGGCGGCACCGCGGCGCTGATCAAGATCACCCCGGAGGAACGCTCGACCGCAGTGCGCGCGGCCAAGCACATGGGCCTCAACGTCTGCGGCGTCGATCTGCTGCGCAGCAATCACGGTCCGGTAATCATGGAGGTCAACTCCTCCCCCGGTCTGGAAGGCATCGAAGCCGCGACCGGCAAGGATATTGCCGGACAGATCATCGAATTTATTGAAGCGAACGCAGTGGCCGGGAAGACGAAGACCAAGGGCAAGGGGTGAAGGTGCGGTTGACTGCTATGTGTAAATCACATATATGATATTCGAGTATGACGCGGCCAAAAGTGCTGCCAATCTGGCCAAGCATGGCGTGTCTCTCGATTTTGGCCAGGGAATTTTCGATGACCTCAATTTACTTGTTTTGCCGACTATCCGGCACGGTGACGAGGAAGAACGCTACAAGGTCATCGGCAATGTCGATGATCGATTATGGACGGCGATATATGTCTATCGCGGCGAAGCGATACGATTGATTTCTGTCCGAAGGAGCAACGGCGGTGAGCAAAGAGCGTATCATAGCGATTGAGACCGATCCGACTGATCCGGAAGACCGGGCTGTAAGTGCTGCAGGGCTTGAGCGCGCCCGAATGGGGCGGAGCATCCGCCAGTTGCGCCACCGTCTCGGCCTGAGCCAGACTGAATTCGCGGAGCGCTACGGGATACCGGTGGCGAATATTCGTCAATACGAGATAGGGCGGGTCCTGCCACCGCCTGCGGTTCGGTCGTTTTTGAAGGTAATCGCCGCCGAACCCGAGCGAACGGCGCAGGTGATTGCGGCTTAAGAGGTGCTAATGTGCCTAAAAGCAGACCTACCTAAACGGCGGTTCGTTAAACGCCCGCAATTTGCGTGAATGCAGCCTTGGGCCCTCCGCCCGAAGCAGGCGGCAGGCGGTTACGCCGATCTTGAGATGGGCGCTGATCGCTTCTTCGTAGAACTTGTTCGCTTGCCCCGGCAATTTGATTTCGCCGTGCAGCGGCTTGTCCGACACGCATAGCATCGTGCCGTAGGGGACGCGGAAGCGGTAGCCCTGCGCGGCGATGGTGGCACTCTCCATGTCGATTCCGACCGCGCGACTGAGGCTCAGGCGGCGGGCGGAATGGGTGTAGCGCAGTTCCCAATTGCGGTCGTCGGTGGTGACGACGGTGCCGGTGCGCATCCGCTTTTTCAGATCCGCCCCGTGGGAGCCGCTGACTTCCTGCGCCGCCGCTGCCAGTGCCTGCTGGACTTCGGCAATGGCCGGCAGGGGAATTTCGGGCGGCAGGACGTGATCGAGCACGTGATCGTCCCGCAGATAGGCGTGGGCGAGGACGTAATCGCCGATCTTCTGGGTGGGCCGCAAGCCGCCGCAATGGCCGATCATCAGCCATGCCTCGGGCCGCAAGACGGCGAGGTGATCGGTGATGGTCTTGGCGTTGGAGGGGCCGACGCCGATATTCACCAGCGTAATCCCGCTGCGCCCTTCGCCGATCAGGTGATAGGCGGGCATCTGGTGCCGCCGCCACGCGGTGTCGGACAGATGGTTGCGGGCATTCTTCAACGGCTTCTCGAGCAGCATTCCGCCGGCGCCGGCCAGCGCGGTGTATCCGTCCTTGCCCACTTGTTCGCCGGCCCAATCGACGAATTCATCGACATAGCGGTGATAGTTGGTGAACAGGATGAAGCGCTGGAAGTGCTCGGTGCTGGTGCCGGTGTAATGCGCCAGCCGCGCCAGGCTGAAATCGGTCCGCAACCCGTCGAACAGTGACAGCGGAATCGGGCCGCTGATGTCGTCAATCTCAATTCCATCGGCCAGCTCGTCGCCGATATCGGCGAGTTCGGTCGCGGGAAAATGGCGAGCGATTTCCTGCGGGCTGATCCCTGCGAGTTCGGCACCGACAGCGCCATCCAGCACATAGGGGAACGGGATTTCCTGCCGCGATGCGCGCACTTCCAGGCTGATGTCGTAATCGCTGCCGATCAGTTCCAGCTGCTCGGTCAGATAATCGGCGAACATCCGCGGGCGCGTGACGGTGGTGGCATAGGTCCCGGGTGCGTTCAAACGGCCGAAGGCGCGGCTGCGGTCGGTCGGTTGCTGCCCGCCGGTAAACCGCATCACCAGTTCGGGATAGGCATAACTGCCATCTTTGCGGCGTTCGGGCGGGGGCAAGGTGCCTTCCCGGCCAAAGGCGATGACATCGGCGCGAAGGCGGTCAACGGCTGCGGTGTAGAGCGTATCCAGCTCGTCGATAATAGTTTCGATTGATTCCATCGATGGCAGATAGCGCGCGATGGGCTGCATTACAAAGAAAAGGGCGCTGCCTTTTCAAGCAGCGCCCCCGATATTCACAGTTTCAAGAAGCTCAGGCTTGGGTTTCTTCTTCGGCCTCGGCGTCATCGCCGCCTTCGAGCATGTCGGCGGGTATTTCGCCCGGCTCCAGCGTCGGGTCGACCGCTTCGGTGAAACCGCCGCTGCCTTCGGCCTGTTCTTCTTCGAACATCGACTTCATCACATCGACGCCCTGGCGCTGCAATTCGGCTTCATCGTCCGAACGGGCGACATTGGCTTTCACCATCACGTCGACTTCGGCGTGGAGGCGAACGCGAACGTCGAACACGCCCAAGGTCTTGATCGGATGTTCGAGGATGACCATCTTCTTGGTCACTTCGTGGCCCTGAGCCGCCAGTCCGTCGACGATGTCGCGGACGGTGACCGAACCGTACAGCTGGCCGGAGTTCGAAGAAGCGCGGATCAGCACCACTTCGGCGCCGGCAACTTTCTCACCGGTCTTCTCGGCCTCACCGCGAAGCTGTTCGTTTTCCTTTTCCAGCCGTTCCCGGTTGGCTTCGAACACGGCCTTGTTCGCCGAATTGGCGCGCAGGGCTTTCTTGTTGGGCAGCAGGTAGTTGCGTGCGTAACCGTCCTTGACAGTTACGACGTCACCGATGGTGCCGAGTTTCTCGATACGTTCGAGCAGAATGATATCCATGGCGCTCGCTCCTTACTTGACGAGGTAGGGCAGCAGGCCGATCTGGCGTGCGCGCTTGATCGCCTTGGCCAGCTCGCGCTGCTTCTTGGCGGATACGGCGGTAATGCGGCTGGGCACGATCTTGCCGCGTTCGGACATGAAGCCCTGCAGCAGCCGCACATCTTTGTAATCGATGGCGGGGGCACCCTTGCCCGAGAATGGGCAGCTCTTGCGGCGGCGGAAAAACGGACGGGCCATCAGTAACGCTCCTCACGCTCGGTACGCTTCTTGCGGTCACGGTCCTGCTTGCGCATCATGACCGAAGGACCTTCTTCATGTTCGTCCACGCGGACGGTCATGTAGCGGATGATGTCTTCGTTGATCCGCGTCTGGCGTTCGAGCTCGGCAACGACGGCACCGGGGCCTTCGATGTTGATCAGCACGAAATGCGCCTTGCGGTTACGGTCGATCTTGTAAGCGAGGTTCTTGAGGCCCCAGGTTTCCGTCTTGGTAACCTTGCCTGCATTCGCTTCGACGATTTCGGTGGCAGTTGCCGCCAGCGCATCGACCTGAGCCTGGCTCAAATCCTGACGCGCGAGAAAGACATGCTCGTACAGAGCCATCTTTGCTTCCTTCACATTGTAATGCCGATCGCTGGCTGATCCGCGGGATTGCGGGGCCCCTCCGGCTTTCTTCAGTTTCACTCCCTGGCGGAAGCGAAGGCGGGCACATAGCGGGTCCCGCGCGTAATGCAAGCACGGATCGGGCTTGCCACACCTGCGGCAGGACTTCAAAGGCAAGGCGAAAACAGGAGGAATTGCCGTGCCTGGTGGATTAGTCGCGCTGCTCGACGATATTTCGGTAATTGCCAGGGTTGCGGCGGCTTCGGTTGACGATATCGGTGTCGCCGCTGGCCGCGCGGGCAGCAAGGCTGCTGGCGTGGTAATCGACGATGCCGCGGTGACGCCGTCCTATGTCACCGGACTCACCCCCGACCGGGAACTGCCGATCATCTGGTCGATCACCACGGGCAGTCTCAAGAACAAGCTTTTGATCCTGCTGCCGGGCGCGTTGCTGCTCACCTGGCTTCTGCCTTCCGCAATCACCTTCCTGCTGCTGCTGGGCGGCGCTTATCTGTCCTATGAAGGTGCGGAAAAAGTGATCGAGAAGCTGGGCGGGGCGAAACACGGCAAGACGCTGGAAGACCCGATCACCGACCTGGCCAAGTTCGAGCAAGAACGCATCGGCGGCGCGATCCGCACCGACCTGATTCTCTCGGCCGAGATCATGGCCATTTCCCTGAACGAAATCGGCACAATTTCCGACAGTTTCTGGATTCGCGCCGCAGCGCTGGCGCTGGTCGGGATCGCTATCACATTCATCGTCTATGGGGCGGTGGCGATGATCGTCAAAATGGACGATGTCGGCCTGCATCTGGCGGAGCGCGAATCCGAAACCGCCCAGCGCACAGGCCGGTTTCTGCTGCTGGCGATGCCGAAACTGCTCACCATTCTGTCGGTCGTGGGGACGCTGGCGATGCTATGGGTAGGGGGCGGTATCATCGTCCATGCGCTGCATGAACTGGGCTGGGACCTGCTGTACGATCTCGGCCACGGGGTTCAGCACGCCATCGAATCGGCAACCGGGGCGCTGGCTGGTGTGCTGGGGTGGCTGGGCTATGCGGTGTATTCCGCCCTGTTCGGGCTGCTGCTGGGCGGAGTGATTGTGTTCGTTCTGCACAAGGTGCTGAAAATCGGTCACGAAACCGGAGCGCATTGAGCTGGATCAAGCCAGCCGATCGAGAATTCCGCGGGCAAATTCGGTCAACGTATCGTCGCGCGCTCCCATTACCACGATCCGGTCGCCGGGCCGGGCGATCTCCGCGATCCTGTCCGCGCAATCGTCCCGCGTGGGGAGGTATTCGGCGGTGCCGCCTGCCTGCGCGATCAACTGGATGATCCGCTCGCTGCCCTGGCTGCGGTCTACCGTGCCGCCGAAATAGACCGGGTCGCACATCAGCGTGATGTCGTCCGGGCCGAGTTCCCGGGCGAAAGTCTCCGCGAGTTCTGCCCCCATCTGGCGCAGCGGCCCGTAGCCATGCGGCTGAAAGAAGGCGATCACGCGGCCCGGGTGCAGTTTCATCGTGCGCAGGGTGGCGGCGCATTTCTCCGGATTATGGCCGAAATCGTCGATCACGGTGATCCCCGATGGGCTGGTGCCGATGATGTCGAACCGCCGCGCAAGGCCAGCAAAACCCGCCAAAGCTGCAACGGCTTCCCCCACCGGAACGCCCGCCGCAACCGCGCCGGCGATGGCGGCGAGCGCGTTGGAGAGGTTGTGCCTGCCGGGCAGGGCAAGGGTGAGCGGAAAAGTCTGGCCGTCATGCCTATCCACGATCATTGCCGCCTGCCGCACCGGACTGTCGGCAATGCTGCCGGGAACCACGCCGATCTGCGCCAGTTCCTGCTCGACGCCGAACGTCAGCGCGGATTTCGCGTGGGGAAGCAGCGCCAGCGCCTCGGGATTGTCGGCGTTGATCACCGCTACTCCGCTTGCGGCCAGGAAATCGCCGAACAGGCTGCGCAATTCGTCCATGCTCTTGTGGTCGAGACTGACGTTGAGCAGCACCGCGACAGCTGGCCGGTACAGGGCGATCGACCCATCGCTCTCGTCCACTTCGCTGACGAACGCATCTCCGTTTCCGACCACGGCGCTGGCGAAGGGGGTGTCCACCGAGACGAAATTCTTCATCACCGCGCCGTTCATGATCGTCGGATCGCGGCCAACCGCGTGGAGAATCCAGCCGAGCATCCCGGTGACAGTCGATTTGCCGCTGGTGCCGCCGATCGCAATGCCGGTCCGCGCGCTGTTGAACAGGCCCGACAGCAATTGCGCGCGGGTCATGTGGGTGCAGCCAAGCTCCTTGCCGCGGACCATTTCGGGAACCGTATCCTCGACCGCAGCGGAGGCGACCAGGATCTGCTGCGGATCGGTAATTCCGCTCCCGTCCTGCGGAAACAGGGTGAAGCCATGCGCTTCCAGCCAGGCGAATTTTTCCGGTGTCCGCCCCTGGTCGAAGCTGCGATCGGATCCCGCCACCACGGCACCGCGGCCCTTCAGGATTTGCGCCAGTGGCAGCATCCCCGATCCGCCGATGCCGCAGAAAAACCACGGGCGGCCCGCGTGCGGGGCAGGGGCAGTTTCGTCATTCATGCGGGCAGCGGTATGTCGCTCGTCCGGCCATTACAAGCAGGATTACCGCATTTGCCGGAATGCCGTATAGGAACCGCGAATGAGCACGGCAAAAACCCGCATCGCCATCTGCGCGCCCGGCAAGAGACTGGAGCAGGAGCACGCCGACGCGGTGCGGGAACTGGTCGCAGACGATGCCGCGATCGAGCTCGAATTCCACCCCCAATGCTTTGCCAGCCACGGCCATTTCGCCGGAACCGATGCCGAGCGAATGGGGGCGCTGGTCGAATGCGCCAACGATTCCGGGTTCGATGCGGTGTGGTTCGCCAACGGTGGTTACGGCTCGAACCGAATC
Source organism: Allopontixanthobacter sp. (assembly GCF_034376665.1). Classification (NCBI taxonomy): domain Bacteria; kingdom Pseudomonadati; phylum Pseudomonadota; class Alphaproteobacteria; order Sphingomonadales; family Erythrobacteraceae; genus Allopontixanthobacter; species Allopontixanthobacter sp. Next base: position 22,287 of record NZ_JAXMJI010000027.1, read on the forward strand.
GCCGCCGAGGCTGTGGCGCAATTGGGAGCAGCCGCGCGGAGCAAGCGGTATGTCGGCTATTCCGACGCCGGTTTCCTGCTGGCCGCCCTTTACAGGGCCGGCATCGGTTCCCCCGCCCACGGGCCGATGGTGGGCGATATCCGGCGGGAGGGCGGCGCTGAGGCGGTACGCAGGTCGCTCGATTTCCTGTCCGGCGGCGTTGGCGGGTTCGAGCCTTCGCTGGACGGACATCCTGCCGCCGCGTTCAACCTGATGACGCTGGCGATGCTGTGCGGCACCGATCTGATGCCCGATCTGACCCGCCATGTAGTGATGGTGGAGGAGGTTTCCGAACATCTCTACGCCGTCGACCGGCTGTTCTTCCACATCGCCCAGCATCTTCGCGGCGCTGCCGGATTGCGGCTCGGCAGGATCGGCGATGTGCCGGAAAACGACCGCCCCTTCGGCATGACCGAGGAAGAAATCGCCCGGTTCTGGTGCGAAAAGGCGGGGATAGAATATCTCGGCCGCGCCGATATCGGACATGACGGGGCCAACCGGGTCGTCCCCTTCGGACTTGCGGCACGTGCCCGCAGCCAATAAGCGCGCGGCCCAAAGGAGACCAAGGAATGCGAGCGTTTGTTTTTCCCGGCCAGGGCAGCCAGAAAGTCGGCATGGGCGCTGATCTCGCCGCCGCCAGCCCCGCCGCGCGTGAAGTTTTCCAGGAAGTCGACGACGCTCTCGGCCAGAAGCTGTTTGCGGTGATGACTAGCGGGCCGGACGAGACCCTGCTGCTGACCGAGAATGCCCAGCCTGCGATCATGGCCAACGCCATCGCCGTGCTGCGGGTGCTGGAGCAGGAAGGCGGGATTTCGCTGGCCGACAAGGGCGATTGCGTTGCCGGCCACAGCCTCGGTGAATACACGGCGCTATGCGCGGTTGGCGCGTTCTCGCTGGCGGATACCGCGCGGCTGCTGAAACTGCGCGGTCAGGCGATGCAGGCCGCGGTCCCGGTTGGCGAAGGCGCAATGGCCGCCCTGCTGGGGGCGGACATCGACAAGGCGCAAGCGCTCGCCGCCGCCGCTGCGGAGGGCCAGGTATGCACCGTTGCCAATGACAATGACCCCACTCAGGTCGTCATTTCCGGCCACCGCGAGGCGATCGAGCGCGCGATCGCGCTGGTCAAGGATCACGGGATCAAGCGCGGGATCCTGCTGCCGGTATCCGCACCGTTCCACTGCCCGCTGATGCAACCCGCCGCCGATGCAATGGCGGCAGCGCTGGAGGTGACCGGTCCCAAGGCGCTCCAACTCCCGCTATACGCCAACGTGACGGCAGCCGAAGTGTCCGATCCGGCAGAAATCCAGCGTCTGCTGGTCCAGCAGGTGACCGGCCGGGTACGGTGGCGCGAAAGCGTGCTGGCGATGCGCGCCGCCGGGGTGGAGCAGTTCGTGGAACTCGGCGGCAAGGTCCTCGGCCCGATGATAGGCCGGATCGACCCCGAAGCACAGGTTACCAGCGTCGTCACGATGGACGATATCGAAGCGCTGCTGAAGGTAATTTAGGGTTTTTTCGCGCAGAGACGCAGAGAACGCAGAGGTGGCCTAAATGAAGCCCATTAACCTGATCACAGCGGATGTCGTCGGCGCGGCTATACGGATACATAGGGAACTTGGCCCCGGACTGCTTGAATCGGTTTACGAGATGGTGCTTGGGGCATCTTTGGCGAAGCAAGGCTACAGTATTGCGCGGCAGCATCCTGTTGCGGTGCATTATGACGGGATGCATTTTGCCAATGCGTTCCGCGTCGATTTGCTTGTAGACAATCGCCTGGTCGTGGAAATCAAGTCGGTTGAACAACTCAGCAAGGCGCACGCGAAGCAGGTGCTGACCTACCTGAGGCTACTGGAGCAGCCCGTTGGGCTGCTGTTGAATTTTTCATGTGCGACAATGAAGGAAGGCATAAAGCGTCTGGTAAATGATTATCGGCCCTAATCTTGATCTCTGCGTCCTCTGCGCCTCTGCGCGATTAAAAAATCTATGGAGAATAGAATGTTTGACCTAACCGGAATGACTGCCCTTGTGACCGGTGCCAGCGGCGGGATCGGTTCGGCTATTGCCCGCTCGCTCGCGGCGCAGGGCGCGCGGTTGGCGTTGTCGGGCTCCAATGGCGATAAATTGCGGGCGTTTCGCGAGGAACTGAACGACGATTTCGGCCACGACCATGTCGAGATCACTTGCGATCTGTCGAATGCCGACAGCGTGGAGCATCTCGTGCCCGCGACCATCGATACGTTCGGCCAGCTGGATATTCTGGTCAACAACGCCGGGATCACGCGCGACAATCTCGCGATGCGGATGAAGGATGACGAGTGGAGCCAGGTCATGCAGGTCAATCTGGAGGCCGCGTTTCGCCTGATGCGCGCTGCCGCCCGCCCGATGATGAAGGCGCGGTTTGGCCGGATCGTCAACATCACCAGCGTGGTCGGCGCCACGGGAAATCCGGGCCAGATGAACTACGCAGCGGCGAAGGCCGGGCTGGTCGGGGCGTCCAAGAGCCTTGCGCAGGAGCTCGCCAGCCGCGGGATTACCGTCAACTGCGTCGCGCCGGGCTTTATCCGCACAGCCATGACCGACCAGCTTCCCGAAGCGCAGAAGGACGCGCTGAATTCCCGCATTCCGATGGGGCGGATGGGCGAGGGTGAGGATATCGGTAGCGCGGTAACCTATCTCGCATCGCGCGAAGCCGCCTATGTCACCGGGCAAACGCTGCATGTGAACGGCGGCATGGCCATGATGTCGTAATCTTTGGGGAGTTTATCCCCAAGGAATCGTACATACTCGCACTGCAGCCTTGCCGCGTTAGATGCGAACGCTAAGGTTATTTGACCATTTTCCGGCGCCAGCAGGCGAATCTGCCTGTCATTTGTGGCATTCAGCCGGTGCGCAAGAGGGATCGAGAAGGACCGATGAAGGCCACAATCGAACGTGCCACGCTGCTACGTTGTCTATCCCACGTCCAGTCGGTGGTGGAACGTCGCAACACGATTCCGATACTCTCGAACGTGTTGATCGATGCCGATGTAGGCGGATCGCTGAAAGTGATGGCGACCGACCTCGATCTGCAAGTGACCGAGAACATGGCGGCGGCCTCGGTCGAAATGCCCGGTGCGATCACCGTGTCCGCGCATCTGCTGTTCGATATCGCGCGCAAACTGCCGGAGGGAAGCCAGGTCAGCCTGGAAACCGCCGACAACCGCATGGCGGTGAAGGCAGGACGCAGCCGGTTCAGCCTGCCAACCCTGCCGCGTGATGATTTTCCGGTCATCGTCGAAGGTGATCTGCCGACCAGTTTCGAATTGCCCGCCAAAACGCTGGCCGAACTGATCGACCGCACGCGGTTCGCCATTTCAACGGAAGAAACGCGTTACTACCTCAACGGTATCTTCCTTCACGTCTCGGATGAGGACCAGCCCGTGCTTCGGGCCGCGGCGACCGACGGTCACCGCCTCGCGCGCTTCACGCTGCCCCGCCCCGATGGTGCGGAGGGGATGCCCGACGTTATCGTGCCGCGCAAAGCGGTTGCGGAACTGCGCAAACTGCTCGAGGAATCGCTCGACGCCAATGTCCAGATCGACCTGTCGGCCAGCAAGATCCGCTTCACCATGGGCGGCGAAGGCGGCGTGGTTCTGACCAGCAAGCTGATCGACGGGACCTTCCCCGATTACAGCCGCGTCATTCCTACCGGCAACGACAAATTGCTCCGGATCGACCCGCGCAGTTTCTACGAAGCGGTGGACCGCGTCGCGACCATCGCCACGGAAAAGACCCGGGCGGTCAAGATGGGCCTCGAAACGGACAAGGTCACCCTGTCCGTCAGCAGCCCGGACAACGGCACTGCAGCCGAAGAACTGGCTGCGGATTACGGTTCGGAAGGGTTCGAAATCGGCTTCAACGCCAATTATCTGAAGGACATCCTCGGCCAGATCGACGGTGACACCGCCGAATTGCACCTGGCAGACGCAGGCGCGCCGACGCTGATCCGCAAGGATGACAAGAGCCAGGCCCTGTATGTCCTGATGCCGATGCGGGTCTAGATGGTGCGCTGATGCGGGAAGGCAATCCATACCAGGATTGCCGTTCGCATCGGGCTTGCTGACTCGCTAGGTTGCTTCCCAAGAACGCGAGAGGTGCCATGAGCCAAGCCGTACATGTCCTGCGGGACGATATTTCCGATGCGGTACTGGTCGATACCGATCTCGGGTCGCTGGCCGAGGGGGCAGTGCGCCTGAAAATCGAGAGCTTCTCGGTAACCGCGAACAATGTGACCTATGCGGTGGCGGGTGACCAGATGGGTTACTGGAACTTCTTTCCCGGAGAAGGACCCCGCGGGGTCGTGCCGATGTGGGGTCACGCGCGGGTTGCGGAGTCCCGCCATCCCGAAATCACCGTGGGAGAGCGGGTTTACGGTTATCTGCCAATGGCGACGCATCTCGATGTCGTCCCGGGCAAGGTCAGTGATGGCGGGTTCATGGACATGGCCGAGCACCGCCAGCCGATGAGCCCGATCTACAACCAGTATTCGCGGTTGACCGCCGATCCGGAACACGATCCGGCGCGCGAGGCGCAGCGGATGATCTTCGGGCCGCTGTTCAAGACCGGCTATCTCATCGAAACGATGTTTCGCACCGAGAGCTGGTTTGGCGCAGAAGCAATGGTGATGACCAGCGCATCGTCAAAGACATCGATGGCGCTGGCCAGCGTAGCCAGAGACAAATCGCCGCAGGTGCGGCGTATCGGGCTCACCTCCGCGGGCAATGTGGCCTTCACCGAAGCGACCGCGCTGTACGATCAGGTTCTTTCCTACGACCAAGTCGGTGAACTGGAGCAGGTACCTACGGTGTCCGTCGATTTTGCGGGCAACAGCAAGGTCCTGCGCGCTATCCACGAACACCTGGGCGGCAATCTCGCCTACTCCTGCCTGGTCGGCGCAACCCATGTGGATGGGCGGATCGGCGGATCGAAGAATATGCCCGGCCCGCAGCCGATTCTGTTCTTCGCCCCGCATTACGCGGTCGCCGCCATCAAGGAGCTCGGCCCCAAGGCGTTCGGGAAAGCGGTGGCGGAAAGCTGGCACAGGTTTCTCGGCGAGGTCGAGGGCACCGTCGAGGTAGAAATCCGCCCCGGCCTTGCGGCCGCGCGCGATACATTTGTCGCTATGGTGAAGGGACAGGTCGATCCGGCAGTGGGGATCGTGATCGAGCCCTAGAGCTATCGCAAGGTCTTGATCATGGCCGCGATATCGACGAACTTCTCGCGCGGGGAACCGTCACGAGCGGCAGCGGCTTCGGCTTCCTCGATCTTCTTCCAGTCGCGAAACGTCACCACCTCAAGCCCGCGGGCTGCCGCCAGTTCGTCGAACCCGGCGCGGCCTTTTTTGCCGGCGCGGCCAAGTTTGCCGCTGTCCATGTCTTTGGCGATCTTCTCGATTACGCTAAAGCCATCAGGCCGGTTTGTTCCGATGGTGCCGCTTGGTCCGCGGCGGGCCCAGCCGACGCAGTAGAGCCCGGTCAGAATGCGCCCCTCGTCGTTGGCGAATCGGCCCATCCGCTCGTCGAACGGCACGTCCGGTATGGGCGAAGTCCGGTAGCCGATGCAGCTCACCACCAGATCGGCGGGAATGCGATAGGTTTCGCCCGTACCGATTGCGCGGCCGGTCACAACTTCGGTGCGCTCCAGTTCCAGCTCGGCGACTTTTCCCGCGCCATGAAACGCGATCGGGCTGGCGAAAAGGTCGAAGTAGATCTCGATGGGCGCATCGGCGTGGATGCTCTCCGGGATGGCCGCGAAACTGCGCAGATGAGCGACGGACTTGCGCAGGCCCGGCTCGAGAATTGCATCCTCCGCCTCGTCCGGCAGATCCTCGGGATCGACGCGCGGTGTGGCGCGGCTGAGGTGGGCCAGTTCGCCCAGTTCTTTCGGCGTCATCGCCACCTGATGCGGGCCGCGCCGCGCCACGATGGTGATTTTTTCGATCCGGGAGCCGCGCAGGGCATCCAGCGCGTGGCCGACAATATCGCTTCCGGCGAATTCTTCCTCCGATTTGGACAGGATGCGGGCGACATCGAGCGCCACATTGCCCATTCCGATGACGACTGCGTGCTTGCCCGACAGGTCAGGCGATAGACCGGCGAATTGCGGATGACCGTTGTACCAGCCGACGAATTCCGCACTCCCGAACACATTGTCCAGTTCTTCGCCGGGCAGGCCGAGGGACCGGTCATTGGGCGCTCCCGTCGCCAGCACGACGGCATCGTACATATCGAGCAAATCCGCGATCGACAGGTCTTCGCCGATCGAGACATTCCCCACGAAGCGGACGTTGCCTGACAGCGCGGTCTTCTCGTACCGGCGCGAAACACCTTTGATCGACTGGTGGTCGGGCGCGACGCCGGTGCGGATGAGACCGTAAGGCACCGGCAAACGGTCGAAAATATCGACCTGCACATCCTCGCCCCATTGTTTCTGGGCACCTTCCGCCGTGTAATATCCGGCGGGTCCGGAACCAATGATGGCGATGTGACGCATCAGGCAGCCCGCTTGCGCTCCGCTCTGCCCGAAGGTGCCTCTTCAGGATCGAGGAACGCGCGGATCGCGGCCACGCTCTGTTCCTTGTGGCTGAGCAGGAACAGATGGCCTCCGCCCTCCATCACCACCAATTCGCTGTTGGGGATCAGCATGTTGAGGAACTTGCCGTTCAGCAGCGGCACGATCTGGTCTTCATCGCCCATCAGGATCAGCGTGTCCTTCTTCATGAAGGGCAGGGCGGGCGCGCTGGTCCAGCCGAGCATCGCAATCAGCTGATACATGTAACCGCGCGGGCTGGGCGGGCTGAGGCGGGCCATATGTCCCCCCTTGCCGGACGCATCGCCCAGCGCGCCGCCATAAAGCGTCTCGAAATGCTGGGCCATGTAATCGGCATCGACGTAGCGGCGCGGATTGGCCATCTTGGTCAGCGCTGCGGGGTTTCCCGGCATCATCAGCATCCCTGCGCTGGTCGCAACCAGCACCAGACGGCGCGTCCGCCGCGGATGTTGCAGCGCGAAATGCTGCGCCAGCCCGCCGCCCCAGCTAATGCCCATGACATCGACTTCCTCAAGCCCGAAGCGGTCGAGCACTTTCGCCGCGGTCCAGGCCATGGTGGCGGTGTTGTACGGTACCACAGGGTCGGGCGATTTGCCGATCCCCGGCATATCGAACATGATGAAACCGCGGTCGGAAAGGGCGTCTGCTAGCGGCGCGACGGCTTCGATATTGGCGCCGATCCCGTTGAAGAACAGAACCGGTGCATGATCGCTCGGCATGTCCAGCCGCCAGCGCGCAACGCGCAGGGTCCGGCCGCCGATTTTCTCCATTGAAATATCGGCATTGGTCATGGCGTCAGTCAAATAGATTTCCTTGCGTGATTAATTTTGACGGGATGCTCAGCGCTGTTCCAGCACATACAGCCCGGGCGCCGGTTCTAGCGGTTTATACGCGCTGTTGCCCAGCTTTTTCGGTGCAGCTTTCTGCTTGCCGGAACGGGACTGGACCCATTCCATCCAGAACGGCCACCAACTGCCCGCGACTTCCTCGGTTCCCGCTAGCCAGTCCTCGACCTTTTTGGGAGGCCCGCCCGGGTTCTTCGACTTGAAGTATTTGGCCTTGGGGTTGCCCGGCGGGTTGAGGATCGCCTGCATGTGTCCAGCCTGGCTGAGCACGAAGGTCACATCCTTCGAACCGAACAGTTGGGTTGAACGGTAACAGGCACGCCACGGCGTGATGTGATCGGTCACCCCGCCCAGGATGAACAAGTCGCTGGTCACCTTGCTCAAATCGACCTTGTGACCGACCATCTCGACCTCACCCTTTTTGGTGAAGGCGAGCGTTTCGAAGATGGTCAGGAAGTCGCCCATCAGGCTGGCGGACAGATTGGTGGCGTCGGCGTTCCAGAACAGGACGTCGAACGCCGGCGGATCGTCGCCGAGCAGGTAATTGTTGATCACATAATTCCAGATCAGATCGTTCGGCCGCAGCCACGCGAAGCCCCGCGCCAGATCGTCGCCCTTGATTACGCCTTGCTTTGCGGCGCGCTGGCGGGCCAGTTGCATTCCATTCTCGCTCACCAGCGAGCCGGCCTCGATGTCGTTCTGCTTGGGATGCAGCACGCAAACCATCAGTGTCAGTGATCCAAGCAGGCTGTCCTTGTCCGCCGCCATCTTGCTGGCCAGCATCGCCGCAGTTTGCCCGCCCGAACATCCAGCCGAGACGTTGACTTTTTTGGAGCCGGTAATCGCCGACACCGCTTCCATCGCTTCGCGGCAGGAATCGATGTAATCCGCCATGTCCCAATGGCCCTGGTCCTTGGTAGGATTTCGCCAGCTGATCACGAAGGTCTGGATACCGTTGTCGACCTGCCATTTGACCACGGATTTGTCCGGGCTCAGGTCATTGATATACATCTTGTTGATTTGCGGCGGGATCGTCAGCTGCGGGATTTCGTAGACCTGATCGGTGGTGGGCGCGTAATGGACAAGCTCCATCATCTCCGTGCGCAGGACGACCGATCCCTTTGATATCGCAATATTCTCGCCAAGCTTGAAAGGTCGCTTGTCCACCTGGCTGACCATGCCCTTGTTATGGACCATGTCGTTATAGGCGTTTTTCAGCCCCTTGATCACACTCAGTCCGCCGCTGTCGATCAGGCGCTTTTGTGCCGTGGGGTTGCCGATCAGCGTATTGGTCGGTGCCAGCCCGTCGATAATGATGTTGGAGATGAAACTCGCCCGGTCGCGTTCCAGCTCGTCCAGCTCGAGATCGGCGAGCCAGTTTTGCATCCCCTTCTGCACCGCGAGATAATATTGCGCACCGGCGCGGAAGAACGGATTGTACTGCCACGCCGGATCCTTGAAGCGCTTGTCTTTCGGATCCGGAGCCAACTCGGATTTCCCCGTCATGATCTTGATCATGTCTTCGCCCATATTGCGGGCGTGTTTCATGCTGCGGGCAGGATCGGAGGCGGTTTCCCGCAGCAGCAGCGCGACCGCGCCGATAAAATCTTCCCGCGCCAGGCCGATCATCGGCCCCAGGGCTGTGGTTGATTGCGCTGCTTCGTTCTCCAGCGTTTTCCGGTCGGTCATCGCGCTCCCCCGTGAGCCAATTTACAGCCCTTCCGGTGCAGTCATGCACTTCGCGTCGCTGCTTGGCAAGGCGGGGGCATGTGACCGAACGGGCTCTGAATTAGGCCCTCTGGTCTAGCGCGTCAGCACCGGCAGCAAGCTACTTGCTGACAGGGCGATCAAGCGCCGCTAAGGGCGGGGCGAAGTATCGCATGATACCAAACCAGATTGCACCGGCGGGCCATGACTGAATTATCCAGGATTAGAAATTTCTCCATCATCGCGCATATCGATCATGGCAAATCCACGTTGGCGGACCGGCTGATCCAGTTCACCGGCGGCCTGACCGAGCGCGAGATGTCGGCGCAAGTCCTTGATAACATGGACATCGAGAAAGAGCGCGGGATCACCATCAAGGCGCAGACGGTCCGCCTCAACTACACCGCCAAGGATGGGCACACCTACCAGCTCAACCTGATGGACACCCCCGGCCACGTCGACTTCGCCTATGAGGTCTCCCGCAGCCTCGCCGCGTGCGAAGGCGCGCTGCTGGTGGTGGACGCCGCGCAAGGGGTCGAGGCGCAGACGCTCGCCAACGTCTACCAGTCGATCGAACACGACCACGAAATCGTCCCCGTCATCAACAAGATCGACCTGCCCGCCGCCGAGCCGGAGAAAGTCCGCACCGAGATCGAGGACATCATCGGCATCGACGCATCCGAGGCCGTGCTCGCCAGCGCCAAATCCGGCATCGGCATCGCCGAAATCCTCGAGGCGATCGTCACCAAGATCCCCCCACCCAAGGGCGACCGCGACGCCCCGCTGAAAGCCATGCTGGTGGACAGCTGGTACGATCCCTACCTCGGCGTGGTGATCCTCGTCCGGGTCATCGCCGGCACCATCCGCAAGGGCCTCCACGTCAAATTCATGGCCGGCGGCACCGACCATCTGATCGACCGCGTCGGCTTCATGAGCCCCAAGATCGAACAGACCAAGGAACTCGCCGCGGGCGAAATCGGCTTCATCACCGCCCAGATCAAGGAAGTCGCCCAGGCCAAGGTCGGCGACACCATCACCACGGTGAAAAACGGCGCGACCGAGGCGCTGCCGGGCTTCAAGGAAGTCCAGCCGGTGGTGTTCTGCGGCATGTTCCCGGTCGACGCTGCGGAATTCGAGAAACTGCGCGACAGCATCGGCAAGCTGCGCCTCAACGACGCCAGCTTCAGCTTCGAGACGGAAAGCAGCGCCGCATTGGGCTTCGGCTTCCGCTGCGGGTTCCTCGGGCTGCTGCACCTGGAAATCATCCAGGAACGGCTGACCCGCGAATACGACATGGACCTGATCACCACGGCGCCCAGCGTGGTGTACCGCATCCAGCTCAACAAATCACGGACCGACCCGGCGCAGGAACTGATGCTGCACAACCCGGCCGATTACCCCGACCCCAGTCGGATCGACCAGATCGACGAACCGTGGATCAAGGCGACCATCTACACACCCGACGAATATCTCGGCTCGATCCTGAAACTGTGCCAGGATCGCCGCGGTATCCAGCTGGACCTGACCTATGTCGGCGGGCGCGCGCAGATCACTTACGAATTGCCGCTGAACGAAGTGGTGTTCGATTTCTACGACCGCCTGAAAAGCATCAGCCGCGGCTATGCCAGTTTCGATTACGAACAGATCGGCCTGCGCGAAGGCGACCTCGTCAAGATGAGCATCCTGGTCAACAACGAACCGGTCGACGCCCTGTCGATGATCGTCCACCGCGGCGTAGCCGAAGCGCGCGGCCGCCACATGTGCGAACGCCTGAAAGACCTCATCCCGCGGCACCTGTTCAAGATCCCGGTGCAAGCGGCCATCGGCGGAAAAGTGATCGCCCGCGAGACCATCGCCGCGATGCGCAAGGACGTGACCGCCAAATGCTACGGCGGCGATATTTCGCGCAAGAAGAAGCTGCTCGACAAGCAGAAGAAGGGCAAGGCCAAGATGCGCGAATATGGCAATGTGAGCATTCCGCAGGAGGCGTTTATTGCTGCGCTGCGGATGGGGGAGGAGTAGCGATGCGTCTAATCCAGGATACATGAGAGATTGTGGCAACGGCATATTTTTGCGAATTGCAAAGAGTCTCACTCTTTCCTACATTGAATGTCCATGATAGGCGCGACCTCATTGAACTGTGCGGGGTGGTTTTCAAACATGAGCGAGTGCGATGCCGTTTAAACCAATCGGCGAACGCCATGCGATTGAAGAAGTCGTATTCATGGTCGGCTTCACGAGAAAATTCAGCGCTCAAGAAATCGACCATGTCGTTGAGCGCCACGACCTTTGGAAATCCGACCTTCCAAAGCTGATGCGACCGCAAATGTTGCAGTTCTCATTTGGCTTTGATCCAGCGCAAGAGGTCGAACCGTCCCCTCCGATTATACCGGCGGCATTTCAATCATTTAAACGCGATGGCTCTGTTGATTGGCAGCTTAAAATCGA
>NZ_JAXMJI010000028.1:0-15952 GCF_034376665.1 Allopontixanthobacter sp.
GGATTAACGCCAACGGCATTCCAACCCCAACGCTCTGACAAGTTCAAAAGTCGCGACAATAAGGATAACATTCGATTGGCGCGATATGGTCTGTCGCGCATCGATTTGTGCAAAGCATCGACTTCCTGTGTCGTCAGTTCATTGATCAAGCGACTGCCCAATTTCGGAGCAATTATATCCGTCCACGTTGAATAATAGTCGCTCTGTGTCGTTGCTTTTTTCAACGGCAAATGGTCCGCTTCGAAACGGGCCCAGGCATCACTCAGCTTTGGGCTGCTAACCTCCGAAGCAGCTCTCGAAGCTTGCGGATCCTCACCTTGCGCCACTGCGGCTGAAGCTTGCTGCGCAAGCTTCCTCGCCTGATCTACTGTAATTGCTCCATGTGTCCCCAGCGAAAGCCATCGCTGTCGGCCCGACCTTCCCCCTGCATTTCTGTACTTGAGAACGTACTTACGCGTTCCAGTCGGAAGCACCTTCGTACCGAAACCTGCAATGCGATCATCCCATAGATACGATGCTCCACTGGCGGGGATCGGAACTGCTTCGACACTTGTTTTGGTAAGTTTTGCCATAGGGACCTAACTGCGCATCATTTATCGCTCCTTATAAGCGATCAGAGCAGCTCCAGCAACCACATAGCAACCACCGCAGACTGTAATCGGACGTATTCAAGAGTAGAGTGCGGTAACGGGTTACCATATTTTATTGTTTTGGATCTGATGCTTACAGAGGATAGCGGTAGCTCAGAGTAAACTGGAGTAGCCGCATAAATCTTGATTTGTAATCAGGGGGCCGGGGGTTCGAATCCTCCAGCCGGCACCAGTTTTCCGATCATCCCCGGCCGCGATAGCCCGCTACGCCCTGATCCGGCACCCACAACCCCTCGGGCGGCGCGCCGGTTTGCCAGAAAATGTCGATCGGAATGCCCCCGCGAGGGTACCAGTAGCCCCCGATGCGCAGCCAGCGCGGCTTCATTTCGCGCACCAACCGCTCTGCTATGCCGACGGTCACGTCCTCGTGAAAACCGGCATGGTTGCGGAACGATCCGAGAAACAGTTTCAAGGATTTCGATTCGACTATCGTCCGGTCGGGCGCGTAATCGATCACCAGATGCGCAAAGTCCGGCTGCCCGGTTACCGGGCAAAGCGATGTGAACTCCGGCGCGGAAAAGCGGACCATGTAAACCGAACCCATGCGCGGATTGGGCACGTAGTCGAGCGCAGCCTCTTCCGGAGAAGCGGGCAACGGCGTCGTCTTGCCTAGGAAGGCGGGGGAAGGTGTGTCGCTCATGCCGCGCTGATGCCGCGAACGTGCGCGCGATACAAGTCACCTGTGGCATGTTGCCAGTTCAATCCCTATTAAGCCGGGCCCGACTATGTGCCCCATCCCTGCGGACCCAATCTCCAACTATGCGCTCTGGACTGACTTCATCCCTGCTCGCGATCGCACTTGCGCATGGCAGCCTGGCGCTAGCGGGCGCGGCCGTGGCCGCGGTGCCCGCTGCGACGGCGACCCCGCCCGCCGGGTTCCGCCTGCCTCCCGCGCCAAGTCCGACACCAACCAGCGCCCCCGAAGTGCAGGGACCGGTGGACATTGAAGGACCGGTCCCGATCGAGCCGCGGGTGATTCGCACGCCGCGTCCCTCGCCCACCCCGGCACCCACGGCAACGCAGCGACAGCTACCGACAATTCTGGCGGATCCTTCGCCCACAACGCCGCGGGAGACCCGGCGGTTTACACCGGCAGCGCGGGCGGCTCCGGGGCAGATCTCGCCGGGTGAGGCTCCTTCGTCCGGTCCGTCCGCATCGGCACCGCTCGACCTGACGCCAGCCGAACCGACCACCGGAAGTCTGCCGACCGCCGCGGCCTTACCGGGGCTGGGCGAGAGCCAGCCCGAAGCCGCAATTGCCGGAATAGCGGAGGATCAGGGCGGATCGTTCAACTGGTCGATGTGGCTGGCGCTGGCGGCTGCGTTGGTGGCAGCGGGTGCCGCGTATCTTTGGCACGTGCGAAGGCGGACGGCGCTCGCCGGGTTCGCGCCGATTGAACCGCCACTTGTTCGCCGTACCGATCCCGCCCCGTCTCCGAAGGCAGCTCCGGCGCCTGCCCCTGCTCCGGCTCCACCGAAGGTTCCGGCCAATCGCCCCACCGCCGCAGCCACGACCCGCACATTCTCGATCCAGGTGGTCCCCGGGAAACTCAGCCGCAGCATGATGAACGCAACCTTGTCCTGCGCCATTACCATCCAGAACCATTCGGCGCTGGCGTTCGAGAATCTGCAGATATCCGGGGATCTGGTGACGGCTCACGGCAAGGTCCCGGCGAGCGAACAACTGGCTGATGGCACGACCGAGTTGGCTCCGTTGGACACGATGCAGGCGCTAGCCGCCGGCGAGAAGGCCGAACTGACCGCCACCCTCAACCTCCCGGTCGGCCAAATCCGGACGATCGCCCAAGGCCGCGCGACGCTTTACGTGCCGCTGCTGCGGCTGCGGGTGGCGGGTGACGGGCTCGATCCGGTCACGCAGACATTCGTAATCGGGATGAAGCCGCCCGGAAGTGGCAAGGTGCAGCCTTTTCGCCTCGACGAGATGCCGCAGACATACAACCAGATCGGCAGCCGTGCGCTGGACTAAGCGCTGCGTGCCAGCCCCCTCGACTGACCGCGCTATGCCCGCTACTCCGGGAAAATGGATAATCCAGCAAAGGTCGGAATACTCGTAAGCACGGCTCAACTCGCCGAAGCGCACGGTGATGATGACCTGATCATTCTCGACGCGTCGGCCCATTTACCCGGCGAAGGACGCGATCCGGCAGCGGAATTTGCCGCCAGCCATATCAAGGGTGCCCGTTTTCTCGACCTGCCGGGTCTCGTTGACAGAACCTCGCCCGTGCCCGCAGCACTGCCCCGTGCCGACCAGTTCGAGCAGCGGATGCGCGATCTCGGAGTTACCCGCGGCAGCCGCGTCGTGCTGTATGATGACAGCAAATTGCGCAGCAGCGCCCGTGCATGGTTTATCTGCCGGATGTTCGGCCTCGAAAATCTGGCAGTCCTCGACGGCGGATTCGGAAAATGGAAAGCGGAAGAGTTGCCGGTCGAAAGTGGCAGACCTGACCCCGCCCCCTCAGATTTCAAGGTCGCAACGGATGATCGCAGCCGGGTACGCAGCAAGGCGGATATGCTCGCCAATATCGGCAGACGGACAGAACAGGTGCTCGATGCCCGAGATGCCCAGCGCTTCAGCGGTGAGACCGGGGATCACGTGCACGATCTGCCGGGCGGCCATATTCCCGGTGCGGTGAGCCTGCCGTTCCCGAACGTCCTCAAAGAAGACGGCACTTTCAAGCGCGGCGATGCCTTGCGCGCCGCTTTCGAGGCTGCCGGAGTCGACCTGTCAGCGCCGGTAACCGGAACCTGTGGCAGCGGAGTGACCGCATCGGTGCTGTTGTTCGCGCTCGAACTGCTCGGCAAGGAGGATATTGCCCTGTACGATGGCAGTTGGAGCGAATGGGGCGCCGATCCTGCCACGCCCAAGGAAACCGGAGCGGCACGAGGAACATGAGCGGGGGCAAGAAATCGAAGGGCGATCCGACTACCGGGCATGGCACCAGGCTGGTCGCCGCCGGACGGAAGCCCGAATGGACCGGGGCGGTGGTCAATCCCCCGATCTGGCGCGGCAGCACTCATCTCTACCCCGATGTCGCGTCCCTGAAAGAGCAGGTGAAGCGCAATCGGGACGGTGACTTTTTCTACGGCCGCCGCGGATCGCCCACCCAGTGGGCGCTCGCCGATGCGCTTACCGGCCTGGAACCGGGCGCGGAAGGAACCGTGCTCTACCCAAGCGGCGTGGCCGCGATTGCCGGGTCGCTGATGGCGGTGCTGAGGCCCGGCGATGTGCTGCTGGTGACGGACAACGCCTATGAGCCCAGCCGCACGATGGCGACCGGTCTGCTGGGCCAACTTGGCGTGGAAGCACGCTTTTTCGATCCGCTCGACGTCGCCGGCTTTGTAGGCCAGTTCTGCGAGCGGACCCGGGCGGTGCTGCTTGAAAGCCCGGGCAGCCTGACGATGGAAGTACAGGATGTCCCCGCCCTCACCGTCATCGCGCGCGAGAAGGGCGCGGTCAGCCTGATCGATAACACCTGGGCAACGCCGCTGGGCTTTCCCGCGCTGGAGCATGGCTGCGACATCGCGATCATGTCGCTTACCAAACACGTGGGCGGCCATTCCGACCTGATGATGGGCAGTTCATCGGCGAAAGCGCCGCTGTACCGCAAATTGCGCCAGACTGCGCAGGCATTGGGCCAGGTGGTGTCGCCCGATGACGCGGCACTGGCGCTGCGCGGGCTGCGCACCATTGGGCTGCGGCTGGAGCGTTCGGCCGCCACCGCACTGGAAGTGGCGCAGTGGCTGGCGGGGCGCAGCGATGTTGCCCATGTACTTTGTCCGTTCCTGCCCGGCGCGCCCGGATATGAATTGTGGCGACGCGACTTTTCCGGCAGCTGCGGCCTGTTCAGCTTTATCCTCAAGGGACAAAGTGAAGCAGCTCGGGCGCGGCTGATCGATGCGCTCGAACTGTTCGGTATCGGTTTCAGCTGGGGCGGATTCGAAAGCCTCGCCATTCCGATCGATCCGGCAAGCATTCGCACCGGCAGCGCCTGGCCGCCCTCGCAGTGGGAAAGCGGTGACCGATACGGAATTCGCCTGTCCATCGGGCTGGAGGACGCCGCCGACCTGATTGCCGACCTTGAACAGGGCTTTGCCGCAATGGAGCAGACATGACTGTAACGGCCGAAATTCCCGCAGAAGCCGCGCCCGGTGCGGCCGTGACGCCGACCGCGACGCCCGCTTCCACACCGACCGTGGACCCGGTGCCTGTCGCGACCCCGACACAGCCGGTTTCGGCGGCGGAAGGGATCAAGGACGCGGTGGCCGACCGAAGCAATTTCGTCGGCGACATGGCCAACACTCTCGACAGCATGGCGCTCAGCGTCGGCGAAATGCGAGTATCGGTGTGGGACGCCTTCGTGGTCGTCCTGGTCATCGTTGGCGTGGTGACCGCAGCGTTCTTCATCAGCAAGCTGCTCCAAAGTATGCTGAAGCGGATCACCAAGCTGGACGTTACCCAGCGGCTGCTCGCGGAAAAGCTGATTACCGTCGGCGTCTGGGTAATCGCCATCCTGCTGGGTATCGATCTGCTGGGCATCGACCTGACGGCCCTGGCGGTATTTTCCGGTGCCTTCGGCCTGGCGGTCGGTTTCGGTTTGCAGAAGACCTTCGGCAATCTGATTGCCGGAATAATCCTGCTGATGGACCGTTCGATCAAGCCGGGCGATGTGATCGCAGTAGCCGATCAGAGCGGCCTTGCGACCTTTGGACAGATCCGGAAGATCGGTATTCGGGCCGTCTCCATTACCACCCGCGATCAGAAGGAATATCTGATCCCGAACGAAAATCTGATGATCAACCAGGTGGAAAACTGGTCCTATTCGTCCAAGCAGGTGCGGATGCAGGTGCCGGTCGGGGTATCCTATAATTGCGACATCAAGCAGGCCGAAAAGCTGATGCTGGAAGCCGCCGCTGCGTGCAAGCGGGTGCTGAAAAGCCCGCCGCCTACGGTGTGGCTCGATCAGTATGGCGACAGTTCCGTGAACTTCATCATCCACTGCTGGATCACCGACCCGGAGGCGGGCATCGGCAATGTGAAATCGGAAGTCCTGAAGAAACTTTGGGACCTGTTCCAGGAACAGGGCATCGAAATCCCATTCCCCCAGCGCGACATCAATCTGCGCAACAACGAACAATTCGAGCAACTGATCGCGGCCATCGGACAACGGCTGGAGGATCGCAAGACCTGAGGTTGCGGGCATCGGCGGCCCGCTGATACGTTTTCTAGCCGGTCGGAAATCCATTCTCGCTGGCGGCTGGCGCTTTGTGCGGCCATTTACGCAGCATGGAGAATATTGGAACAGTCTATCTGGTGGGCGCGGGGCCGGGTGATCCCGACCTGTTGACGCTGCGCGCTGCGCGGCTGCTGCAGTCTGCGCGGCTGATCGTTCATGACGGGCTGGTCGATCCTGCAATTCTGGCCATGGCACGCGGTGACGCGGTACTGATTTCCGTTGCCAAGCAGCGTTCGAAACACACAGTCCCGCAGGAAGAAATCAACGCCTTGCTCATCCGCGAAGCGCTCGCGGGCCGGGACGTCGTCCGTTTGAAAGGCGGCGATCCGTTCATTTTCGGGCGCGGCGGCGAAGAGGTGGAGGATTGCCGCGCTGCCGGTGTGCCGGTGGTGGTGGTGCCGGGAATCAGCGCCGCCAATGGAGCAGCGGCCGCCGCGCAGATCGCCCTCACCCACCGTGACGCGGCGAGCATTGTCAGCTTCGTGGCGGGCCAATGCAAGGGGCTCTCCGAACAGGATTGGGCTGGGCTGGCCGGAAAGGGCCGCACGCTGGTGATCTATATGGGCGTGAAAACCGCGCCGCAAATCGCTGAAAAGCTCATGGCCGATGGCCTCGCTCCGGATATGCCAGTCGCGATCATCGAAAATGCCGCCCGTCCCGAAATGCGGGTGCTGCGCGGGGTGCTGGCGGGCTTGCCCGACCTGGTCGCGGATGAACAGGTGGTCAGCCCTGCGCTGATCGTCATCGGAGAAGTAACCGCCCGCACGAATATCCAGCTGGCCCATATTGCGCAGGAAGCTACGGCGTGAAGATTCTTACCGGAAATGACCTCAAGACCGGTGCGGTCACCTGGTGGGATGGCTCCGACTGGTCGCTCCATGTCGGCGAGGCGGTGGATGTCGGGGAAGACGGCGACGCCATCCTCGCCCGCGAGGAAGCGGCCCGCCGGGTCAATGCGGCCTATGCCATCGATGCGGAAATGACCGCCAGCGGCGTGCGCCCGGCCCATATCAAGGACCGCATCCGCGGCCTCGGCCCCACGGTGCGCCCCGATCTCACTCTCAAACCAGGCGATCCGAACGCGGTCCGCGAGGTAATCTGATGTATAAATATGACCAATGGGATCAGGCGATGGTCGATGCGCGGGTGGCGGAATTCCGCGACCAGTGCCAGCGGCGGATCGAAGGAAAGCTGACCGAAGACCAGTTCAAGCCACTGCGGCTGATGAACGGGCTTTATCTCCAGCTCCACGCCTATATGCTGCGGGTGGCGATCCCCTACGGCACGCTGAGCGGGGCGCAGATGCGTACTCTGGGCAACATTGCCGACACATTCGACCGCAAATACGGCCATTTCACCACCCGCCAGAATATCCAGTACAACTGGATCAAGCTGGAAGAAGCGCCCGACATTCTGGCCGCGCTCGCCAAAGTGGAAATGCACGCCATCCAGACCAGCGGCAATTGCATCCGCAACATCAGCTCGGACCATTTCGCCGGCGCGGCGGCGGACGAGGTCGTCGATCCCCGCCCCTATGCCGAACTGCTTCGCCAATGGTCCAGTTTCCACCCGGAATTCAGCTATCTGCCGCGCAAGTTCAAATTCGCAGTGATCGCCAGCGAGACCGACCGCGCGGCGATGCGGCTACACGACATCGGGATCAACATTGTCCGCAATGATGCAGGCGAATTGGGCGCGGCGTTCTATGTCGGCGGCGGCATGGGCCGCACCCCGATGATTGCCCCGCTGATCAACGGTTTCGTCCCGCTGGATCAGTTGATCACCTATGCCGAAGCCTGCCTGCGGGTCTACAACCGCTACGGGCGGCGCGACAACAAGTACAAGGCGCGGATCAAGATCCTGGTGCACGAACTGGGCGCGGAGGAATACACCCGTCAGGTCGAGGAAGAATTCGCGCTGCTGCTGGCGCAGAATATCGAACCTCCCTTTGCCGAGCTGGAACGGATTCGCACCTATTTCGAAGACCCGGCATTCGTTGCCGATGCCGCGGATGAACTTGATCGTTCGGACCCCGAATTCGCGGTCTGGAGTGATCGGAACACCCATCCGCACAAGGCACCGGGTTATGTCAGCGCGGTGATCAGCCTGAAGCCGGTGGGCGGCATTCCGGGCGATGCCACGGCGGACCAGATGCGGCTGATGGCCGATCTGGCCGAGCAATACAGTTTCGACGAATGCCGCGTGACGCACACCCAGAACATCGTGCTACCCCACGTCCGTAAGGCCGATTTGTTCGCCCTATGGCAGAAACTGGACGCCGCCGGTCTGGGCACGCCCAATCTGGACCAGGTCGGCGACATCATCGCCTGCCCCGGGCTCGATTACTGCAGCCTCGCCAACGCCCGCTCGATCCCGATCGCGCAGCAGATTTCGCAGCGCTTCGCAGCCAATGGCAAGGGCGAAATCCTCGGCGAATTGAAACTGAAAATCTCCGGCTGCATCAACGCCTGTGGGCATCATCACGCGGGCCATATCGGTATCCTTGGCGTCGACAAGAAGGGCGTCGAGAATTACCAATTGTCGCTCGGCGGGAGCGAGGCGGAAGATACTTCGCTGGGCAAGATCACCGGCCGCGGGTTTGACGAAGCTGGCATCGTCGACGCGGTGGAGACCTCCGTCGATGTCTATCTGGCGCAGCGCAAGGACGGGGAGCGTTTCCTCGACACCTACCGCCGCATCGGCATGGAACCCTTCAAGGAGGCGCTATATGGTTGATTTCAACTCTTGTGCGAAATCCTTCGACAGGCTCAGGATGAGCGGTGTTGGGGATGAATTCCAGAAATATCCGCTTGTGCTGAGCTTGTCGAAGCACGCTGGCGCAACGCCCGTTACGAGAACATCCCATGCCTAGCACGCTCCGCTTCCGCGATGATGCGCCGGTTTCCGACCCGGCGGTGACGGTCGAGGCCTTCACAGATCAGACCAACGCGCTCGCCGTTCGGATCGAACCAGGTGAAGACGCGCGCGCACTGCTGCCGTTCCTCGATCGGCTTCGGCTAGTGGAAGTGAACTTCCCGGCCTTTGGCGATGGCCGCGGCTATTCTGCGGCACGTATCCTGCGTGAAGCGGGTTACACCGGCGAACTGCGCGCTGTGGGCGATGTGCTGGTTGACCAGATCAGCCATATGAAACGCTGCGGGTTCGACGCGTTCCAGCCCGATCAGCCGCTGGATCCGGGCGATGTCGAAAACGCGCTGTCCCGCTGGCCGGAAGTCTATCAAGCGACCACCGATGGGCGGGTGCCGATCTGGAATCTGCGGCATGGCTGAAGCCGATCCGGGTGCCGTGCCCCCTTCAACAATCGCCCGCGTCCGTGACCGCATCGATACAGCACCGCGATTCAGCGAGTCCGACGCCATTCGCCTCAACCGTATGTTCCGCGGGCGCGATACACTCGAAATGCTGCGCAGCGTGATCGAGGACGGGCTGGTCGGTGAACTTGCCACAGTATCGAGCTTCGGCGCGGAAAGCGCTGTTTTGCTGCACCTGGTTGCGACTGTCGATCCATCCTTGCCGGTGCTGTTCCTGGAAACAGGCAAGCATTTTCCCGAAACGCTCGTCTATCGCGATACGCTGGCAAGGCAGCTCGGCCTGACGGGGCTGCGCAATCTAGTGCCCGATCCTGCGACGCTGGCGGCCAAAGACGAAACCGGGCTGCGCTGGTCCTACGATCCCGATGGCTGCTGCGACATTCGCAAGGTGCTGCCGCTGGCTAGCGCGCTATCCGGCTTCGACGCCACGATCACCGGGCGCAAGGCGTTCCAGTCCTCCACCCGGGCAAACCTGCCGCGGTTCGAAGTGGATACATCCGATGCGCAGGGGCGGCTAAAAATCAACCCGCTGATCGACTGGAGCGGCGAAGATATCCAAGCCTATTTCGAAGCACACGATCTGCCCCGCCACCCACTTGTGGAAGCAGGCTATCCCTCGATCGGCTGCGCGCCCTGCACCAGCAAGGTCGCGCCGGGCGAGGATCCGCGTTCGGGCCGGTGGAAGGGCTGGGAAAAGACCGAATGCGGCATCCATTCACCTACTGATGACGATGACCTGCCGCCGGGATACGAACCGGCGTTCTGAGTCACAACCAGCCCTGCTGACGGTACCATTCCGCGGTCGATTTGAGTCCATCCTGAGTGGCTATCGAGGGTGTCCAGACATCCGCCGGAACGGATCTGTCGGACCGGACTACCCAGTTCGGGTGGCACATATAGCCAACCCGGTCTGCTGTCAGCTTGGCAGCGTTGCCCCTCAACAACCGGTCTAATCGGGCCGCGCCTAGCAACACCGACCTGGGCAAATGCGGGGCGACTACTCGGCGGCCGACGGCATCACCGATGGCAGCGGCCATTTCCTTGTGCGACCAGCCGCCCTCGCGTCCGTCATCAGGCTCGAACAGCTGATGGCGAACCCGCGGCGAGGACGGCAGCAGGGCAATAAGCAGGCGCGCCAGATCGTCCACATGGATCAATGATGTCGCCCCGCCCGGTGGCAAGGGGATGAAACCCAGCCGGGCGCTCTTGAACAGTTCAAACATGTCCTTGTCCCGCGGCCCGTACACGGCTGGCGGCCTGACGATCGTCCAGTCGAGGCCGCTCCTGGCAACCAGATCCTCCGCCTGAGCCTTGGACGCGCCATAGGCCGACAACGACGCCTCGCGCGCCGACAGCGAGGACACGAAGACGCACCGCTCGACCCCGGCCCGTTTGGCCGCTGCCAGGACCGCAGCGGTCCCGGCGACATTGGCGGCCGTGAAGTTTGCGGGGTCGGGTGTATTGGTAAGGCCGGCAATATGAAGCACCGCGTCCGCCCCCGCCAACAGCCGGTCCAAGGCGGCTGTGTCGCCGAGATTGCCCGCCACCCATTCGATATCTTGCCGGTCTTCGGGCACGGTACGTGCAAGCACCCGCGCCGCCGCCCCGCGCTGCTGCATCAAGTCCAGAACCGCCTGCCCGACAAAGCCGGTGCCGCCGGTAACGGCAATTTTCACAACAGCACCATGTGATCGCGGTGAATTACCGCCGGGCGCGGCGCGTAGCCGAGCCTTCCCGCCTGCCCGCTTTCCCGAACTCCCATGATCGCGCGGCATTCGGCGGCGGAATATTCCGCCAGCCCCTGCGCCAGAATACGTCCCTCCGCACCCGCGATACTCACCACATCGCCGCGGGCAAAGTCACCCTCGACGGCGGTAATCCCGGCGGCGAGCAGGCTGGAACCCCTCGCCAGCGCATCGCCGCATCCGCTGTCAACCACCAGCGTCCCGCGCAGATCGATCCGTCCGCCGAGCCACGCCTTGCGGCCCCCATCGCGCCGCTGCGGCACGAACAGCGTTCCCCGCCCGGCATCCAGTGCCGTTTGGATTGGGCGGTCCCGGGTGCCGTTGATGATCGCCAGCGCGATTCCGGCCCGCTCGGCAATCTCGGCGGCCTGCAATTTCGAGATCATCCCGCCCGAACCAAGCCCGGATGCCGAACCGCTGTCGGCCATGGCCCGGATTTCATCGGTCACGCCGTCCACCCGGCCCAGAAGGACCGCCGCAGGGTCAGACGGATTGCGGTCATACAACCCGTCCACATCGGACAGCAGCAGCACCGCGTCCGCCCCCGCCGCTTGCGCCACCCGTGCGGCGAGGCGGTCGTTATCGCCGAAACGGATTTCCTCGGTCGCAACGCTGTCGTTCTCGTTCACGACCGGGACGATGCCTGCCGCGAGCAGCCGTGCGAGTGTCGATGAGGCGTTGAGGTAGCGCCGCCGATCCTCCAGATCGCCGAGCGTCACCAGCATTTGCGCTGCGCTGAGCCCGTGCTGCTCCAGCAGCCGCGACCACATTCCGGCCAGCGCGATCTGCCCCACCGATGCCGCGGCCTGCGCATCGGCCAGACTGCCGCGCCCCCCTTTGGCCAGCCCCATACGTGCCGCGCCCAAGGCAATCGCGCCCGAACTGACCAGCACCACTTGCTGCCCGCCAGCCTGCAGGGCGGCTACTTCCGCGACCAAACCGTTCAACCAGTCAAGCCGCGGCTGGCCATTCGCGCCAACCAGCAGCGCGGAACCGACCTTGATCACCAGCCGTTTGGTGGCGGCCGGATCGGACAATTGGTGAAGCTGCGTAATGGCCATCGGCAGGGCGTTAGCGGCTGGCGCGAACGAATAGAAGTCCCGCCGAACGCATCACCTCAGTGCGGTGACATTACAGCGGAGACCAGGGCGCTGCTTCGGAGGTGTCTTCCTCCTCCCGGCCCTTGGTTTCGGTCGCTGTGCGGCCTGGCAGATGCTGCAGCACCGCGTCGAGCAGGTCTTGCACACCGTGCCCGGTCGCGCCGGACAGGGCGAAAACCTTGTCAGCACCCGCCGCGCGCAATTCTTTGGCAAATCCTTCGACCAATTCCTCATCCGCCAGGTCGACCTTGTTGAGCGCGATAAGCTGCACCTTGTCCTCCAGCCCCGCGCCGTATGCTGCCAGTTCGGCGTCGACGATCTGCATCGCCTCGGCGGGATCATCACCCGTGATGTCGACCAGATGGATCAGCACCCGGCAGCGTTCGATATGGCCGAGGAAGCGGTCCCCGATGCCCGCACCCTCTGCCGCACCCTCGATCAGGCCGGGAATATCGGCTATCACGAACTCGCGGTTCTTGTGGCGCACGACACCGAGCTTCGGGACCAGCGTGGTGAAGGCGTAAGCGCCGACCTTCGCCTGCGCATTTGAAACCGCGTTGATGAAGGTCGATTTGCCGGCATTGGGAAGGCCGAGCAGGCCAACATCGGCCAGCAGCTTGAGCCTCAGCCAGACCCACATTTCCTGGCCCGCTTCACCCGGCTGATGCTGGCGCGGGGCGCGATTGGTGGAACTCTTGAAGCTGGCATTGCCGCGCCCGCCCATCCCGCCTTCGAGAAAGGTGATTTCCTGGCCGACCTCGGTGAAATCGGCGAGCACATCTTCCTTGTCTTCCGACAGGATCTGCGTGCCGACCGGCACTTCGATCACCAGCGGGTCTGCGCCCGCGCCGGTCCGGTCACGGCCCATGCCGTGGGTTCCGCGCTTGGCCTTGAAATGCTGCGAATAACGAAAGTCGATCAGCGTGTTGAGGCCCTGCACGGCGCGGAACACAATGTCCCCGCCCTTGCCGCCGCTGCCTCCGTCGGGGCCGCCATATTCGATGTATTTTTCACGCCGGAAGCTGACGGCACCGGGGCCGCCCGCGCCGGAACGGAGGAAAATCTTGGCTTGATCGAGAAAATGCATGGTCGCCCCTTAGAGGTTCCCGCCCGATCGCACGAGTCCTGTTATTGCCTCTGGCGGGCGCGCAGCATCGTCAGTCGCCTTCGCCGGGTATCGGGGCAACCACCGGATTGGACACAAAGACCGGATCAGATGCCAGAGCGGCGGTTTGTGACACCCCGGGTTCCGGAACATCGGTGGCCGCCGGTGTTGTTGCGGAATCGGCAAACACAGATGGAACGACAGTCGGGCCGGCTTCCACTCTCGCCGGCGCAGCAATTATCTCCGCCGTCGGCACTGCGGTGGGGGCCGTATCCGGGCGTTCCACCACGGGTTCCGAAATGAACACCGGCTCGCCGCGCACTTCCGGGCCAAAGCCCTGATCGGCAGGGGTGTAATAGGCCGGCCCCGTGTACGACGCCGGATTGACAGGCTGGGGCGGGCCGTAGCGCGCATCCCACATCGCCACATTGACCCGGTATTGCTCATAGGACCGGTAAAAATCCTCGAACACCGCTTCCAGGGACTGAAGGCCGCGGACGGCGAACGTCTTGAGATCGGCCGGAGCCACCAGCAGCGACTCCGCAGCAACTCTGGTGGCCACGTTGCAGAACTCATCGATCGCGGGGGGCAACGCGAAATAATTATAGACCTGGGTCATGTAATTATCCTGAGCGGTCTGGCCCTGCGAACCGTAGCGATCCCGGAACTGCTTGGTCACTTCCCGGTTGACCGTCGCCAATTCCCGCTTGTTGCGGTCGAGCAGCGATGCGTAGGCGGGCAATATGGTCGCGTGCTGGGTATCCCGGCAATTCAGCGCTGCGACATTGAGGGCAGAGCGCAGGTTCCACACGGTCTGTTCCGGCGTGATGTTGTAATTCACCGTCTGCCGAATGCCATCCGCGCCAACCGCGGGTATTGCCATCAAGGACACGGCACCGCTGGGCGGAGTAGGCCGTGCGGGAATGATTACCTGAACTGGCGGCGGAGGTGGGGGCGGAGGAGGCGGTGGTGGCGGCGGCGTAGCGCACGCGGCCAGCGCGGCCAGCCCCAAGGCCAGTACGAGGATGCGAATTGGTGGCTGGCTCGGTTCGGACATTAAGCGCGGCTCTCCTGCATGTCCGGTATCATGGCCGGACCCCCTTGTTTTCGATACGCTACCGTGCGGAGCCTTTCGCTGCGCTTAATCCGGTATCGTCAGAGGCTGATGTGTAACGCCGCGCGCAGACAAAGAAAATGCCCGGAGTGCATCAGGCACTCCGGGCATCGTCAGGACGAGTCCTGTATGCGGTCAGTTGAATCCGCCAGCATTCCGCCAGCGGCCAGGGATCACTCGCGCGAACCCATGAACCGCAGCAGGAACAGGAACATGTTGATGAAATCAAGATACAAGCTGAGTGCGCCCATTACGACCAACTTGCCCATGGGATATGCTTGAGCGATCGCCGGATTGGTTACCTTGGCATTCTGGATGGCGAGATATTCGCGCTTCAACCGCTGTGTATCATAGGCCGTCAGGCCTGCGAAAATCAGCACGCCGAGGAAGCTAATCGCCAGATCGAAACCCTGCGATTCAAACACAAGGGAGTTCAACAGCATTGCTATGATCAGCCCGAACACACCCATAATCAAAAAAGTGCCCATGCCGGACAGATTCTTCTTGGTAGTGTAACCGAACAGACTCAGGCCCGCAAAGGCCCCCGCGGTAGCGAAAAAGGTCGCTGTGATCGAACCGATTTCATAAACAATGAAAATATAGGATAGCGAAAGGCCCATGGCCACCGCAAAGCCCCAGAACATCCCCTGCAGGCCGGCAGTGCTAAACTTATTTTGTCCAAAGCTCATCGCCAGTACGAAACCGAGCGGAGCGAGCATGATGATCCAGCTCAAAATCCCGCCACTCAGCAGCACACTTTCCGTCAATCCGGACTGTGCAAAAAGTAGTGAAACAATACCCGTCAGCAGCACGCCCGAAGCCATGTAATTGTAAATCGACAGCATGTGCTTGCGCAGCCCTGCGTCGAATATCTCGCGGCCCGCGACTTCACCCGTCAGGTTTGGAGACGTTCCGAAACCCGTCCGTGCGGTGCGGGGATCTTTCCAATCTGCCATTGTGATATTTACTCCTTTTCCGGCACCGTTCCGATACCGGTTCTGGGCGCAATATCGGGGTAAGCGCGGCAATTTTCAAGTAAAACCGGACAATATCGGTCCACCACGCGGGCGCACAGAAACTAAGGCGAAACTTAACCCTTGTCTGCGGCCATTTCCGCCATTTCCGCGCCCCGATCGCGCGCGGCGCGCAGGCATTGCTGAAGCAAATTCTGCAAGGCCGCGCCGTCATCGAGCACATCGAGACCCTTCTGAGTCATCCCGCCCTTGCTCGCGACGCGGCGAGCTAGTTCTGCCGGGGAATGCTCCGACGAAGCCGCAAGCGCGCTCGCACCTTCCACCATCGCGAGAGCCAGGCGGTCGGCCTGCGCGCGGTCCAGCCCCAGCTCCGCCGCGCCGCCAGCCAGCGCGTCGATGAACCGGAAAACGAACCCCGGCCCCGAACCGGCGAGCGCAGTGACGAGGTTGAACTGGCTTTCATCCTCCAGCCATTCCGCGCTGCCGAGCGCCTCCGCAAGCCGGGTCAGCTCTTCCCGCTGCGCATCATCCAGCCCCGAGGCGGCCAATGCATTGGGGGATTTGCGCAAGGCAACCGCCAGATTCGGCATGAACCGCGCAATGCCGCCCGCGCGGGGAAACACCCGCTTCAGCCCTGCGAGATCGACCCCGGCAAGCACGGAAACCAGTACTGTCTCA
>NZ_JAXMJI010000029.1:0-35471 GCF_034376665.1 Allopontixanthobacter sp.
ACAGAAGCACGCCGTGGCGCAGGCTTCGGCCGAACTGAACGCTGACGGATCGTTTGTGGAAGAACTGGTTTCGGCGCGGGAAAGCGGCGAATTCGTAATGCTGCCCAACGACCAGATCACGCTGATGGACGTTTCGCCCAAGCAGCTGGTGTCGGTCGCAGCATCGCTCATTCCGTTCCTGGAAAACGATGACGCCAACCGCGCCTTGATGGGCTCCAACATGCAGCGTCAGGCTGTGCCTCTGGTGCAAGCCGAAGCACCGTTTGTCGGCACCGGCATGGAAGAAACCGTCGCCCGCGATTCGGGTGCGGCTATTTCGGCGGTTCGCGGCGGGATCGTCGATCAGGTGGATGCCACCAGAATCGTGATCCGCGCTGTCGGTGATGTCGAACCCGGCCAGTCCGGCGTCGATATCTATACGCTGCAGAAATTCCAGCGTTCCAACCAGAACACCTGCATCAACCAGCGTCCGCTGGTGAAGGTGAACGATGTGATCGAACCCGGCGATATCATTGCCGATGGTCCGTCGACCGATCTGGGCGAACTGGCGCTGGGCCGTAACAGCCTCGTCGCCTTCATGCCGTGGAATGGCTACAATTATGAAGACAGTATCCTGATCTCCGAACGCATCGTGAAGGACGATGTGTTCACCTCGATCCACATCGAGGAATTCGAGGTCATGGCCCGCGATACCAAGCTTGGACCTGAAGACATCACCCGCGACATTCCCAACGTCGGCGAGGAAGCCCTGCGCAGCCTCGACGAAGCCGGGATTGTCTATATCGGTGCCGAAGTGCATCCGGGCGATATCCTGGTCGGCAAGATCACCCCGAAGGGCGAAAGCCCGATGACTCCGGAAGAAAAGCTCCTCCGCGCCATCTTCGGTGAAAAGGCGTCCGACGTGCGCGATACATCGCTGCGCCTGCCGCCAGGTGTTGCCGGTACCGTGGTCGAAGTCCGCGTGTTCAACCGCCACGGCATCGAGATCGATGACCGTACGCGCGCGATCCAGAACGAGGAAATCGAGCGTCTGCGCAAGGACAGCGAAGACGAACGCGCCATTCTCAACCGGGCAACCTACAACCGCCTGCGCGAAATGCTCCTCGGCCAGACTGCTTCCGCTGCGCCGAAGGGTATCAAGAAGGGTGTCGTGATCGACGAGGCGCTGCTGGACGATCTCGAAAAATTCGAATGGTTCAAATTCGCTGTCGCCGACGATGGCCGCCAGATGCAGATCGAAGCGGTCAAGTCGCAATATGATGATGCCGTGAAGATCATCCAGGACAAGTTCGACGACCGGAAGGAAAAGCTGGAACGGGGCGATGAACTCGCGCCGGGCGTGCTCAAGATGGTCAAGGTGTTCGTGGCGGTGAAGCGCAAGCTGCAGCCGGGCGACAAGATGGCCGGCCGTCACGGCAACAAGGGCGTGATCAGCCGCATCCTGCCGGCCGAAGACATGCCGTTCCTCGAAGACGGTACGCCGGTCGATGTGGTGCTCAACCCGCTGGGTGTGCCGTCACGGATGAACGTCGGGCAGATCTTCGAAACCCATCTGGGTATGGCCGCACGCGGTCTGGGGCAGCAGGTTACTGCGGCGCTGGAAGAATGGCGCGCGGCGAACCCCGATGTCGGCGAAGACTACGAAGGGGTAAACCCTCCGGCAGTCGTCGTCGAAACGCTCAAGCATGTGTACGGCGAACAGTACCACGCCGAACTGGAAAGCCGTTCGACGGGCGATATCATCGAACTGGCGGGCAACCTCCAGAACGGGGTACCGATGGGTACGCCGGTGTTCGATGGCGCACGCGAAGCGGACGTCACCGAAATGCTGCATCTGGCAAATCTGCCGGGTTCGGGCCAGGTAACGCTGTTCGATGGCCGCACGGGCGAGGCGTTCGACCGCCAGGTTACCGTGGGCTATATCTACATGCTGAAGCTGCACCACTTGGTCGACGACAAGATCCACGCCCGTTCGATCGGACCCTACAGCCTCGTCACCCAGCAGCCGCTGGGCGGTAAGGCGCAGTTCGGCGGACAGCGCTTTGGTGAAATGGAGGTCTGGGCGCTCCAGGCCTACGGCGCGGCCTACACGCTGCAGGAAATGCTCACCGTGAAGTCCGATGACGTGATCGGCCGGACCAAGGTTTACGAAGCAATCGTCAAGGGTGACGACACCTTCGAAGCCGGCATTCCGGAAAGCTTCAACGTGCTGGTGAAGGAAATGCGCAGCCTCGGCCTTAACGTCGAATTGTCTTCGATCGATACCGGCGAAGACGATGACGGCGCGATGCAGATAGCGGCGGAATAGGGTAACGGGCGGCGCGTCAGAACGCCGCCAAATCCCGGCTCCACCAGGAATTTTCACCCGACTAGGGATGACCAGAATGAACGACCTGACAAAATTCACCAACCAGCTCGCAAAGCCGGAAACTTTCGACCAGATCCAGATCGGGATCGCCAGTCCCGAACGCATCCGTTCGTGGTCCTTCGGCGAGATCAAGAAGCCGGA
This sequence comes from Allopontixanthobacter sp., assembly GCF_034376665.1. NCBI lineage: Bacteria > Pseudomonadati > Pseudomonadota > Alphaproteobacteria > Sphingomonadales > Erythrobacteraceae > Allopontixanthobacter > Allopontixanthobacter sp. The sequence goes on from NZ_JAXMJI010000029.1 coordinate 2,510, forward strand.
AACCATCAATTACCGCACGTTCAAGCCTGAACGTGACGGGTTGTTCTGTGCGCGCATCTTCGGTCCGGTAAAGGATTACGAATGCCTGTGCGGCAAGTACAAGCGGATGAAGTACAAGGGCGTCGTTTGCGAAAAATGCGGCGTCGAAGTGACCGTGACCAAGGTCCGCCGCGAGCGGATGGGCCATATCGAACTGGCCGCGCCGGTTGCGGATGTCTGGTTCCTGAAATCGCTCCCGAGCCGGATCGGCCTGCTGCTCGATATGCAGTTGAAGCAGCTTGAGCGGGTCCTGTATTTCGAAAGCTACATCGTCACCGAACCCGGCCTGACGCCGCTGGAAAAATTCCAGCTGCTGACCGAAGACGAAATGCTCGAAGCGCAGGACGAATACGGCGAAGACGCCTTCACCGCCGATATTGGCGCTGCCGCGGTCAAGACCATGCTGATGGATCTCGACCTGGTGCAGGAACGCGATGATCTGATGGAGGAGCTGCGGGTTACCAAATCCACGCTCAAGCCCAAGAAGATCATCAAGCGCCTCAAGGTCGTCGAAAGCTTCATCGATTCGGGCAACCGCCCCGAATGGATGATCCTCGAAGTCGTGCCGGTCATTCCGCCCGAATTGCGCCCGCTGGTGCCTTTGGACGGCGGCCGGTTCGCGACGTCCGATCTCAACGATCTCTACCGCCGGGTCATCAACCGCAACAACCGGTTGAAGCGCCTGATTGAACTGCGCGCGCCGGACATCATCGTTCGCAATGAAAAGCGGATGCTGCAGGAATCGGTCGATGCGCTGTTCGACAACGGTCGCCGCGGCCGGGTGATCACGGGCGCCAACAAGCGTCCGCTGAAATCGCTGTCCGACATGCTCAAGGGCAAGCAGGGCCGCTTCCGCCAGAACCTTCTGGGTAAGCGCGTCGATTATTCGGGCCGTTCGGTGATCGTGACCGGTCCGGAACTGAAGCTGCACCAGTGCGGTCTGCCCAAGAAGATGGCGCTCGAACTGTTCAAGCCGTTCATCTATGCGCGGCTCGATGCCAAGGGTCTGTCGATGACCCTGAAGCAAGCGAAAAAGTGGGTCGAAAAGGAACGCAAGGAAGTCTGGGACATTCTGGACGAGGTGATCCGGGAACATCCGGTGATGCTCAACCGCGCGCCTACGCTTCACCGTCTGGGCATCCAGGCGTTCGAACCGGTGTTGATCGAAGGCAAGGCCATCCAGCTTCACCCGCTGGTCTGCTCCGCCTTCAACGCCGACTTCGACGGTGACCAGATGGCGGTCCACGTGCCGCTCAGCCTCGAAGCGCAGCTGGAAGCGCGCGTGCTGATGATGTCGACCAACAACATCCTCTCGCCCGCCAACGGCAAGCCGATCATCGTTCCCTCGCAGGACATGGTGCTGGGCATCTATTACCTGTCGATGGACCGCGCAGGCGAACCGGGCGAAGGCATGATGCTGTCCGACATGGCCGAGGTGCATCAGGCGCTGCATATCGGTGCGGTGACCCTGCACTCGAAGATCGTGACCCGCGTTCCGCAGGCCGACGAAAAGGGCAAGATCGCGCTCAAGCGGTTCGAAACCACCCCTGGCCGGATGCTGATCGGTGAATGCCTGCCAAAGAACCACAAGGTTCCCTTCGACATCGTCAACCGTCTTCTGACGAAGAAGGAAATCGGCGACGTGATCGATCAGGTCTATCGCCACACCGGCCAGAAGGACACGGTGCTGTTTGCCGACGCGATCATGACGCTGGGCTTCCGCCACGCATTCAAAGCCGGCATCTCCTTCGGCAAGGATGACATGATCATTCCCGATTCGAAGGAAGGCATGGTCGCGACGACCAAGGCGCTCGTGGCCGACTACGAACAGCAATATCAGGACGGCCTGATCACCCAGCAGGAAAAATACAACAAGGTGATCGACGCCTGGAGCCGATGCGGTGACCAGGTGGCGGACGCCATGATGGACGAGATCAAGGCACGCCCGGTCGATGAAAACGGCCGCGAAGCCCAGATCAACTCGATCTACATGATGAGCCATTCGGGCGCGCGTGGTTCGCCGGCGCAGATGAAGCAGCTCGCCGGTATGCGCGGGTTGATGGCCAAGCCTTCGGGCGAAATCATCGAAACGCCAATCATCTCGAACTTCAAGGAAGGCTTGACCGTTCTTGAATATTTCAACTCCACCCACGGCGCCCGCAAGGGTCTCGCGGATACGGCGTTGAAGACGGCGAACTCGGGTTACCTGACCCGCCGCCTGGTCGACGTGTCGCAGGACTGCGTCATCGTGATGGAAGACTGCAAGACCGAGAACATGCTGGAAATGCGTGCGATCGTTCAGGGCGGTTCGGTTATCGCTACCCTTGGTGAGCGTATTCTTGGCCGGACCACCGCGGAAGATCTGATCAACGCCAAGACCGAGGAAGTCATCGTCAAGTCCGGCACCCTGCTGGACGAAGCGATGGTGGCGGAAATCGAAGCGGCTGAAGTGCAGTCCGCCAAGATCCGTTCGCCGCTGGTCTGCGAAGCCGATCAGGGCGTCTGCGGCAAGTGCTACGGGCGCGATCTCGCCCGCGGCACGCCGGTCAACATCGGTGAAGCTGTTGGCGTTATCGCCGCGCAGTCGATCGGTGAACCGGGCACCCAGCTGACCATGCGTACCTTCCACATTGGCGGGGCCGCGCAGATCAACGAAACCAGCCATCTCGAAGCGATTTCGGACGGCAAGATCGAATATCGCGACATGCCCACCATCACGGACAAGAAGGGGCGCCTGCTCTCTCTCGCCCGCACCGGTGAGCTGGCGGTGATCGATGCCGAAGGCCGTGAACGCGAAATTCACAAGGTGCCTTACGGTACCGTGCTGATGCAGAAAGACGGCGCGAAGGTGAAGGAGGGCGACCGGATTGCCGAATGGGATCCGTTCACCCTGCCGATCATCACCGAACAATCGGGTATCGTCCGCTTCCAGGATCTTGTCGATGGCAAGACGATGGAAGAACGCGTCGACGAAGCGACGGGTATTGCCCAGCGCGTCGTGGTGGAAGACCGTTCCGCCAACCGGAAGAAGAAGGAGGATCTGCGTCCTCGTCTGACTCTGCTCGGCGAAGGTCAGAGCCTGGACGACGAAGGCGAAACCGAGGCGCAGCGCTATATGCTCGCTCCGGGCACCTCGCTTTCGGTCGAGGACGGCCAGCAGGTATCAGCGGGCGACATTCTCGCCCGTGCCAGCCGCGAAGCCGCCAACACACGTGACAACACCGGCGGTCTGCCGCGCGTGGCCGAATTGTTCGAAGCCCGTATTCCGAAAGACAATGCGATCATTGCCAAGATTTCCGGCCGGATCGAATTCGTTCGCGAATACAAGGCCAAGCGCAAGATCGCGATCATCCCGGAAGAAGGGGATCCAGTCGAATATCTGATCCCCAAGACCAAAGTGATCGACGTGCAGGAAGGCGACTTCGTCAAGAAGGGCGACACGCTGATTTCGGGCAGTCCGAACCCGCACGACATTCTCGACGTGCTGGGCATCGAGCCACTGGCCGAATATCTCGTCAACGAAATCCAGGAAGTCTACCGGCTTCAGGGCGTGAAGATCAACGACAAGCACATCGAGACGATCGTTCGTCAGATGCTGCAGAAGGTTGAAATCACCGATGGCGGCGATACCACTTTGCTTGCCGGCGAACAGATCGACCGGGAAGAAATGGAAGAATACAACGCCAAGCTCGACAAGAAGGGCAAGCGCGCGGAAGGCAAGCCGATCCTGCTTGGGATCACCAAGGCTTCGCTCCAGACGCGCAGCTTCATCTCGGCGGCGTCCTTCCAGGAAACGACCCGCGTGCTGACGCAGGCTTCGGTCGAAGGCAAGAAGGATTCGCTGATCGGCCTGAAGGAAAACGTCATCGTTGGCCGCCTGATCCCGGCGGGTACCGGTGCCGGCATGAACCGGATGCGCGTCACCGCCAACAGCCGTGACGCGGCCATCCGCGCATCATGGAAGAAGGCACAGGAAGCGATCATCGCTGCCAACACCGCGGAAGAAGAGCACAAAGCGGAACTCGCGCAGGGCCCCGAAGCCGCAATCGGTGACGATCCGCTGGCAACGGTCGAGGGCGAAACCCACGGCACCGATGCGGACGCCGGCGACTACCTGAACGAAGAGGCAGCGGACGGCGACAAGACGGAATAAATCCTTCGCCTGAAGTCATACAAAAAGCCCCGCCGGAGCGATCCGGCGGGGTTTTTTGTTCGAGATAAAATATGGAGACTCCGCGGAAGGCCGGCAGTCGCTGGGTACCCTCAACGATAAGCCATCCGCTCCAATGCGCCGAATGCCGCCAGTGCCCCCGGATCGCCGAAAGGCGCTAGCTGGCTCATGAACACCCCGGCTACTCCGGCGGCAGGGTCGATCCAATAGTAGCTATTGAAGATTCCTGCCCAGCACAGGCTGCCGGCGGAGCGGCCGCCTTCGATGGCTTCCGGATTGATCAGGAAACCCAGGCCCCAGCCGGTGTGCTGGTCGGGGAAGGTGTCGTAAGGCGCGGCAAAGTCCGGCATGGCGGTGGGCATCGCTCCGGCGCGGATGGCCCCGACCTGATTGCGGCACATCTCGGCGACCGTTTCGGGTTGCAGCAAGTGGTGTCCGTCCAGTTCTCCGCCGCGCAGCATCATTTGCAGGAAGCGGGCGTAATCCGCGGCGGTGGAGGTCAATCCGCCGCCCCCGCCGTGGAATTCGCCTCCGCCGAGATAGAGCGGGCTCAGCACGAACCCGCCATCCCCGCTGCGCATATGGACCCGGGCCGCACCCTCAGGGAGCGAATCGCGGAACGCGGTGTTGACCATCCCCAACGGCGTGAAGACGTGGGTCTGCAGATATGTCTGCAAATCGGTGCCGGTCACCGCCTCGATCGCCAGCCCGGCCCAATCGGTCGAGACCCCGTAAGCCCAATCCTCTCCGGGATCGAACAGTAGCGGCATGGTGATGCTCGCCCGGGATCCGGGTGCGGGGATGCCCGCGGCCCGGAAATACCGGAGCACTTCCGGCTGAACGAAGGCATAGCCAAGTCCCGAGGTGTGAGTCAGCAGATGCCGCAAGGTGATCGGCCCTGCCGCCGGACGAAGCATCGGTGTGCCGTCGCCGGAAAAGCCGGTCAGCACCTGCGGATCGGCCAGTTCGGGCAGTAGCGGGGCGATCGGAGCATCGAGCTCGATCCGGCCCGCCTCCACCAATTGCATTACCCCCACCGAGACCAAAGCCTTGGTCATCGAGGCGATCTGGCAGATCGTATCGGCCTCCATCGGTACCCCGGCGACGGCATCGGCGAAGCCAAAGCTGCGGCGGTAACGCACCGAATCGCGGTCGACAATCAGGCACGCTGCGCCTGGCAGCCGGGCTTCGGTAATGGCCTGCGAGAGCCCGGTATCGTTCATCATGGCCGCCACGATAGCTGGCCAGACCGGGTAATCCAGCGGAATTCGCGAGCAATCTGTTTCGGATCGAAGCGAAGACGGGTAGGATCTCCACCCGTATAGCAATGGGTGAAGGACCGACCCCGTCATGCGTATCCTTGCGTTCCTCATTCTCGCAGCCTCAACGGCCTGCGCGCCCGCCGCGACCGAGACTGCCGAGCCTACCGAGTCCGTCTCCATGGCGACCGACGATTTGATCACGGAGCCCGCGGCTCTGCTCGGCGAATACCGCGTCGCGGGGGTGGACGGAAAAGACATCAACCTGCCGCACGGGATCTCCGCCTCGATTTCGGCGGAGGAGATCGCGGTCCTCTCGCAATGCGTCCGGTTCAAATGGGCCTATACGCTTGCCGGTGGAGGGTTCGCCGCGAGCCGCGTTCCAACAGTGAGCTGCCAGCGCGGGCTCTTTCCGGAAGAAGAAGCCATTTCCCGCGCGTTCGACCGGGCAGTGCAGGTGCGGGGGACACCGGCCAACGGCATCGAGTTTTCGGGCGAAGGGCATTCAGTCACACTCTTCTCGCAATAATTCGCTCGAAACGCTAAGCGGCGGGGCATGACCACGATCACCCGTTTCGCCCCTTCGCCCACTGGCAATTTGCACGTCGGCAACATCCGCACGGCGCTGCATAATTGGTTCCTGGCTCGCAAGGCCGGGGGCAAGTTTATGCTGCGGATCGACGATACCGACGCGGAACGCAGCCGTGAGGAATTTGTCGAGGGAATCCGAGCCGATCTGGCGTGGCTCGGCCTGGATGTGGACGGGGAGGAACGCCAGTCCGCCCGCCTGTCCCATTACGAAGCGGCGTTTGAAGCCCTGAAGGCCGCCGGGCGAATCTATCCGGCCTATGAAACGGCGCAGGAACTGGATCTCAAACGCAAGGTCCAGCTTGGCCGCGGCTTGCCGCCGATTTACGACCGCTCCGCCTTGCAATTGACCGAGGCCGATCACGCGGCAAAGGCTGCGGAAGGGACCGCGCCGCATTGGCGGTTCCTGCTCGACCACGACAGTCCGATTGCCTGGGATGATGGGGTTCGCGGGCCGCAGAAATTCGATGCCGCCAGTCTGTCCGATCCGGTGATCCGCCGCGCCGATGGATCGTGGCTGTATATGCTGCCCAGCGCGGTCGACGATATCGAAATGGGTATTACCGATGTCCTCCGGGGCGAGGACCACGTTTCCAACACCGCGGTCCAGGTCCAGATGTTCGAAGCGCTGGACGCCGCTCCGCCGCGCTTTGCGCATGAAGCGCTGCTGATGGGCAAGGAGGGTAAATTGTCGAAGCGGCTGGGGTCGCTCGGCTGCGACAGCTTCAGGGAACGTGGGATCGAGCCGGAAGCCATCGTCGCGCTGCTGGCGCGGCTGGGAACCTCGCAGCCGGTCGAACCGATTGCGGATCGGCAGGCACTGGTCGACAGTTTCGACCTCGGCACATTCGGGCGCGCGCCGGCCAAATTCGACGATGCCGATCTCGACCGGGTCAACACCGCGATCGTTCACCAGATGGAATATGCCGCGGTGAAGGACCGCTTGCCGGAAGGAATGGACGAAGCGGCCTGGCACGCGGTCCGGCCCAATCTGGCAGTCGTTGCGGATGCCGCGGAATGGTGGCGGATCGTCATCGGACCGATCGAACTGCCGGAATTTTCGGATGAAGACCGCGCCTATCTGGCGCAGGCGGCGGCGGCGCTCGATTTTACCGCCGCAGACCCGTGGCACGCACTTACCGGTACTCTCAAGCAGACCACCGGCCGCAAGGGCAAGCCGCTGTTCCTGCCGCTACGGCAAGCGCTGACGGGCATGGACCACGGCCCCGACATGGCCGAATTGCTGCTGGTGCTGGGCGAGGACACCGCTCGCCGCAGGATGGAACGGGCGGCGGGTTGAATCACGACATTCAGCCGTTTCGGCCAATAAAAAACGGGGCCGAAGCCCCGTTTTCCAATTCAACAGTTCAGATCAGGCTTATGCGCTGATCGGCTCGTCATCATCGCTGTCGATTGCCGTGAGAGCGATAAATGCAGCCAGAATACCTACGGCCAGAAGGCCAAGGATGCCATTACTACCGCCGAGTTCGCTTTCGCTGGTGACCGGTGCCGAAGCACGGGCAGTGTCGGCGGCCGAAACGGCGGGTGCTGCTGCAAGCGAAACGGCCGCGGCGGCCAGAAACAGATTTCGAATTTTCATAGAAGCGACTCTTGATACTGGAAGGGACACTGCTGTTAGCCTGGTAATCGAGCAATAGCAACACGATATGGCAAAGAGTTCGAAAAATCGGCTCGGCCGCCCGGATCGTGGGACGGTCTGCAATTATTCCGGATTCTGCGAAGGACTTCCCTGCCACCCGCCTAAAACTGGTGTTCAAGGAATATCTTGACCCCGAGCCCGATCAGAATCAGTCCGCCCAGGACCTCAGCCCATTTGCCCAGCTTTTCACCGGCTAGCGCGCCCAGGTACACGCCGGGATAGGTCAGAACAGCAGTGGTCAAACCGATCACCGCGCAGGCCGCCGCGATCGGAATTCCAAAGGTAGGCAAGGTAACCCCGGCGACGGCGGCATCGACGCTGGTTGCCGCTGCTGCCGCCAGCAGCGGCCAGAGCGTGAGCTGCGTGATCGCCGCGTCCGGATCACGGTTCAACGCTTCGCGGATCATCCTGAGGCCGAGAATTCCCAGCAGAACCAGGGCAATCCAGTGGTCCAGCACTTCGATATTTTCCCCGAAAGCAGTCCCCAGACCCCACCCGAACACGGGCATGATCGCTTGCGCCAGTCCGAAAGCCAGGCTCATTCGCAAGGCCGCGGCGCGATTGGGGCGGCATGATGCACCCTGCGCAACCGCAGCGGCAAAGGCATCCATCGCCAGGCCAAACGAAAGCAGCAGAAGAGATAGTGAAATCACGAGTATATCCGGAAATCAGCTATTGCCGGCTTAGCCCTTGTGCCGTTCCAACTCGTCGCCCGCCAGCGTCACCACATGCAGCAGGTTGGTGCTGCCCGGGGTTCCGAACGGCACGCCGGCCAGCGCGATCATCTTGCTGCCCGCCTTGCCGAAGCCGTGCCGCAAGGCCATGCGCTTGCCCTTGGCGATCATCTCTTCGAAGCTGCCGATGTCCTTGGTGATGACCGGATGCGCGCCCCACAACAGCGCGACGCGGCGGGCGGTGCGGTTCGACGGGGTCAGCACCAGCATCGGCACCGAAGGCCGTTCGCGCGCGACCCGGCGGGCGGTCGAACCGGAGCCGGTGAACACGGTAATGGCAGAGACCAGCACGGTGTCGGCGATGGTCATGCAGGCGTGGCTGAGCGCGTCAGCCGTCGTCGCATCGGGAGGCGTGTCGAGGAACCGGACGCGCGCCAGATAGCTGTCGTCGCGTTCCACCTGCACCGCGATCCGGTCCATGATAGTGACCGCTTCTTCGGGCCATTCGCCCGCGGCGGTTTCGGCGGACAGCATCACCGCGTCGGCGCCGTCATAGACCGCGTTGGCCACGTCCGACACTTCGGCCCGGGTCGGTGCCGGGCTTTCGATCATGCTTTCCAGCATTTGCGTTGCGACGATCACCGGCTTGCCCAGCATCCGCGCCTTGTTGACGATTTTCTTCTGCAGCGGCGGCACTTCCTCGGGCAGCAGTTCGACACCGAGATCGCCGCGCGCGACCATTACCCCGTCACACATCTCGAGAATTTCGTCGAGCCGGCGGATGGCCATCGGCTTTTCGATCTTGGCGCATAGCGCGCCGTACCCGCCCATCAGCTTGCGCGCTTCGGCCAGATCTTCCGGGCGCTGGACGAAGCTGAGGCCGATCCAGTCGGCCCCTTGCTGTACGGCGAAGGCGAGGTCGCGGCGGTCCTTTTCGGTTAGCGCCGGAATAGGGATTTCCGCATCGGGCACATTCACGCCCTTGCGATCCGAAATCACTCCGCCAACGACCGCGGAACAGAGGATCTCGTTTTCGTCCGCGCGGATCACCTTCAGCTGGATCTTGCCGTCATTGATCAGCAGGCGCTGTCCTTTTTCGAGCAGGCCGAACAATTCGGGATGCGGCAGTTCGACGCGGGTCTCGTCGCCGGGTTCGGGGTTACGGTCGAGCGTGAAATGGCCCGAATGGCGGATTACGGCCCGCCCATCCTTGAATTTGCCGACCCTGAGCTTCGGCCCCTGCAGGTCGCAGAAAATCGCGATCGGGCGGCTGAATTCCTTTTCCATCTCGCGGATCGCGGCAATGGTCGCGGCGTGGACCGCGTGTTCACCGTGGCTCATGTTGACGCGGAACGCATCGACCCCCGCTCTGAACAGTTTGCGGAGCATTTCGGGGGAGCTGCTGGCCGGTCCGACTGTTGCGAGGATCTTGACCTTGCGTCCGCGGGGGGCGAGTTTGTGCGATGGAGATTTTGCCATGTCTACCGCCTATGCCAAAGCCGCATGACAGCACAAGGACGATGATGATGGATACGAATTCAAACAGCAGCCTGGACAGACTCCCTGATGCCGTGGCGGCCGAGGCTTTCCGGCGGCTGGTACGCCATCTTCAGCACCGCCACGATGCACAGAATATCGATCTGATGGGCCTGTCAGGATTTTGCCGCAACTGTCTTGCGGACTGGATCGTGGACGCCGGTTTCGAAGGCGACAAGGCGGCTGCGCGGGAGGTGATCCACGGAATGCCGGCGGACGAATGGAAGGCGAAGCACCAGTCCACTGCAACCGAACAGCAGCTCGCCCGCATGGCGCAGAGCGTCGCGAAGAACAGCGAATAGGGAAAACCCCGGCTGGCCGCTTCACCGCGCGGTCCGGCCTCGCTACTACGCGCTTCGACTGATTCTCACACCATCTGGAGCTACACCATGGCTGAAGCCACCGACGACCGTCTGCGCCTGCTGATCGAACGCATCGAGCGGCTGGAAGAAGAAAAGAAGGGCATCGCCGACGATATTCGCGATGTCTACAGCGAAGCCAAGGCGGTCGGCTATGATCCCAAGATCATGCGACAGGTGGTGCGCCTGCGCAAAATGAAGCCCGACGATCGCAGCGAGATGGAAACGATCCTCGACGTCTATAAATCAGCGCTTGGCCTCGCCTGATCGGGCGCTAATCTGGGGTTCGACCAGACAGGAGAGCAAGATCATGGCCGGACCCTGGAAAGATGCCCGCGGCATCACCGTCACTACCACGCCCACACTGGAGGGGCGGCCGATCAAGGAGTATCTCGGGATCGTGACCGGCGAGGTTATCGTCGGCGCGAACCTGTTCCGCGACCTGTTTGCAAACATCCGCGACATCGTGGGTGGTCGTTCCGGATCGTATGAACGGATCCTGCGCGACGCGCGCGAACAGGCGATCGAGGAAATTCAGGCCGAATGCGGCGCGCTGGGCGGCAACGCGGTCGTCGGCGTGGATCTCGATTACGAGGTCATTGGCGACAAGGGATCGATGCTGATGGTCAGCGCCAGCGGGACTGCGGTCAAGGTCTGACCGAGATTGCCCGGGGCCGCGCCATTCGCTAGGGAGCCGGCACAACTCAACCGATAATTGCAGGCGATCAATGGCAGGCCATTCCAAATTCAAGAATATCATGCACCGCAAGGGCGCGCAGGATAAAAAGCGCTCGGCGATGTTTTCCAAGCTCAGCCGCGAGATTACCGTCGCGGCGAAAATGGGCACACCCGATGTCGACATGAACCCCCGGCTGCGGCTGGCGGTCAACAGCGCCAAGGCGCAGTCGATGCCCAAGGACAATATCCAGCGCGCCATCGACAAGGCCTCCGCCAATGAAGGCGACGATTACGAGGAAGTCCGCTACGAAGGCTACGGCCCCGGCGGCAGCGCGATCATCGTCGAGGCACTGACCGACAACCGCAACCGCACCGCCACCAATGTGCGCACCGCCTTTTCGAAGCATGGCGGCAATCTTGGCGCAACCGGATCGGTGTCGCACGGTTTCGAACGGCTGGGTCTGATCGTCTATCCCGCAAGCGCGGGCAGCGAAGACAAGATGCTGGAAGCCGCGATGGAAGCCGGCGCGGAGGATATCCAGTCGGGCGCGGAAGAACACGAAATCTGGACCGCCGCGGACGATCTGCACGAAGTGGCCGGCGCGCTTGAAAAACTGCTCGGCGAAGCGGAGGCGGTCAAGCTGGCGTGGAAGCCGAACATCACCGTGGACATGGACGAAGCAGGCGCAGGCACGCTGTTCAAGCTGCTCGACGTGCTCGATGACGATGACGACGTCCAGACGGTGTGGGGCAATTACGAGATTTCGGACGAGATCATGGCCCGGCTGGACCAGGATTGATGTTTGCGCTTATCGCCAAGGCCTTGGTCGCCGGGGCGATGATCGTTGCGATTGCGGAGATTGGCAAACGGCTCCCGGCCACCGCGGCGCTGGTCGCGTCATTGCCGCTGGTGTCGATCCTCGGCATGATCCTGCTGTGGCATGAAAGGCCCGATGCGGAAAACATGGCGGTCCACGCCGGGGCGACCTTCTGGTATGTGCTGCCTTCGTTGCCGATGTTCCTGGTCATGCCTGTGATGCTGCGGGCGGGATTGCCGTTCTGGCTCTCGCTGACAGTCGGCTGCGCAGTAACCGTGGTGCTTTATTCGCTGATGGCGACATTCGGCCCGCGCTTTGGGCTGCGCCTCTGATGATCATTCCCCCATGCTGATCCTGGGCCTCGACCCGTCGCTGTCGTGCACCGGCTGGGGCGTGGTGCGCAGCGAAGGCAGCCGGCTAACGCATATTGCCAATGGTCAGATCCCGACCGATGCCAAGTCTCCGATGGCGCAGCGGCTGGCGGCGCTGCAGCAGGAATTGGCGCGCGTGATCGCGGAATATCGCCCGGACCGCGCCGCAGCGGAGGAAGTCTTCATCAACAAGAATCCGCAATCGACGCTGAAGCTCGCGCAGGCACGCGGGGCCGTTCTGGCAGCTTGCGGCACGGCAGGACTGGAGGTGTCCGAACATTCGGCACGGCTGGTGAAAAAGGCGGTCGTCGGCACCGGCGCGGCGGACAAGGTTCAGGTGCAGGCGATGCTCAAAGTGTTACTTCCGGGCGCGGAAATAGCGGGCGCAGATGCCGCCGATGCGCTGGCGGTTGCCATCGCCGACGCGCACCTTACTCGCACTTTTTAGAAGTTGCGGACGCTTAAGTCCGACTACGGCCTGAATCAGATGACGCCGAGAACCCTTAGCACGATAACGATGACGACGACGGTGACGACAGTTCCGATAATGCCTCGCATGTATTGATTCCTTTCGGCCGCCAACAATCGGCGTCTGCATAGGCACAACCGCCCTCCGGGTCAGATGTTCCCGGCAGGGCGGCAACGTATCAGGAACCTCGCGGGCCAAGAACCTGTTTGGCAATTTCGCGCGGCAACGCCTTACCGCCCTATCCTGAAGAAAAAGATGCAAATACCGAACGTCTGCTTCTGAGATACCTGTAGCAAGCAGGCATGGCCGCAAGGTCGTGGGGAGCTGACATTTGCAACCTTTTCCGTATCGTGGGCAAGAAGAGGCGCGTGCATTGAACCCCTGCCGGACCCCCCACGCACACCCGCGAAACACGCCTAGCGTTTTCGAGTGCGCCGCGTCGGGTTTCGGTTTAGCCTTCCTTATTAATCGACAGGGGAGAAAATGATGGGCGATAGATTGAACGGCAAGGTTGCTATCATCACCGGAGCAACGGGCGGAATTGGCGAGGCGACCGCTAGGCGGTTTCTCGATGAGGGCGCGCATGTGATGGTGACTGGCCGCAATCCCGAGAAGCTCGCAGAGATTGTGGAGCGCCTTGGGCCCAGCGACCGCCTCTCTCACTTCACCGCTGACGTTGTGGATGAGCAACAGACGAAAGCTTCCATTGACGCGACCGTGGAGCGATTTGGCTGCCTCGACATCGTCTTCGCAAATGCTGGCGTCGAAGGAGCAGTCCGGCCAATCGACGAGCAGACCCAAAAGGACTTGCTCGACGTCTTACAGCCGAACGTGATCGGTGTCTGGAACCTTTTGCATCACGCCATCCCCCATCTGAAGAAACGCGGTGGCGGCTCCATCTTGATCACGTCGTCTACGGCGGGGCTCACCGGTTTTCCGGGCGTTAGCGCCTATTGCGCCAGCAAGCATGCAGGTACCAAACAACCATGAGTATCAAAGTCTATGGAATCCCCAATTGCGACACCGTCAAGAAGGCACGCCGCTGGCTCGACGCGCGGGGGATCGCGTATGATTTTCACGACTACAAGAAAACGGGCGTGGACCCGGCGCGGCTGGAGGGCTGGGTCCGGGACAAGGGCTGGGAGGTGCTGCTCAACCAGCGCGGTACGACATACCGCAAGCTGGACGATGCGGACAAGGCGGGTCTCGACAGCCACAAGGCCGTAACCTTGATGGTGCAGCACCCCAGCATGATCAAACGCCCGGTGGTAGAATATGCGGGCGGATTGCTGGTCGGATTCCGGGAGGATGAATGGGACAAGGCGTTTTCCTGACACTGATGGCGGCAGCGGCGGCAATGATGCCCGCATCGGTCCATGCGCAATCCGGCGATCCGCTGATCATTGCGCACCGCGGCGCGAGCGGGGAGCGGCCCGAACATACGCTGGAGGCCTATGACCTCGCGATCGATCAGGGTGCGGATTATATCGAACCCGATCTGGTGGTCACGAAGGACGGGGTACTAGTCGCGCGGCACGAAAATGAGATTTCCGGCACCACCGATGTCGCGGCGCGGCCTGAATTCGCCGAGCGCAAGCGGACCAAGAGCATCGACGGGAACTCGGTCACCGGCTGGTTTGCGGAAGATTTCACGCTTGCCGAGCTCCGCACCCTGCGCGCGCGTGAGCGCCTGCCGCAAATCCGCCCCGCCAACGCCCGGTTCGATGGATTGTACCAGGTGCCGACATTTGCCGAGGTGATCGCCCTGGTCAGAGCGAGGGAAGCGCTGTCGGGGAAGCGGATCGGCCTGTACCCTGAACTGAAACATCCAGCCTTCCTGACGCAGGAAACCGGTATCGACACCGCCGCCTTGCTCGTTGAGGAACTGGACCGCGCCGGGCTGACGCCGGATGATCCGGTGTTCATCCAGAGCTTCGAGGTCGCGCCGCTTCGGCAATTGAATGCGTCGGGTGAGTGGAAGCTGGTGCTGCTGATGGCGCCGGAAGGCGGACCGGCAGATACGCCTTCCCTGAGCTATGCCGCCATGGCGAGACCGGCCGGCCTTGCCGAAGTGGCGCAATATGCCGATGCGATCGGTGTCGCAATTCCGATGGTGCTGAACGCAAATGGTTCGGCGACTTCACTGGTGGCAGACGCCCACGCGGCCGGGCTGCAGGTCCATGCGTGGACATTGCGCAAGGAGAATGCCTTCCTGCCGCCCGCCCTGCGATTTGGGGACGACCCGTCAGCCGCCGGAAATCTACCCGCCTTGTGGGCCTTGTTGAAGGGGGCGCAGGTGGACGGGGTGTTTACGGACGATCCCCTGCCGACAAGTCGTGCCAAATGCGACCTCTCTGTCCAATTACGCGAATAGAGCCATTACTGCCGGTGCCTTGCCGTCAGAATGTAATTCAGCGCCATATCGTCCGTCAGATGCAGGCCCTTTAGCGGGCCGAAGGCGATGCCGCGCATCTCGGTAACGTCCAAGTCGGCGGCATGAAGCAAATCACATAATTCATCCGGGGTGATGAAATCGTCCCATTGATGGGTGCCCTTAGGCACGAGGCCCACGGCTTCCGCGCCTTGAACCAGAAGAAGGCGCGAGGCAGCGGTGCGGTTGGGGGTGGACAGGATCATCAGCCCGCCAGGTGCCAAATGCCGGGCCAGCTGCGCGACAAAGCGCGGCTTGTCGGCGACGTGCTCGATTACTTCCATGCAGGTCACCAGGTCGAATTGGCCCAATCCGAGTTCACCGAGTTCACCCGCGCGGTAATCGACGGAAAGCCCTGAGCCCGCGGCGTGCGCCGAGGCCACAGCGACGTTCTCCGCCGCTGCATCGACACCCGTCACCGACGCACCGAGGCGTGCTAGCGGTTCGCACAGCAGCCCCGCCCCGCAGCCGACATCCAGCGCGGACTTGCCCGCCAGCGGACGGACACTCTCGATATCGCCTGCCCAATGCAGATCGATCGCTTGCCGGATAAAGCCGAGCCGGACCGGGTTCAGCCGGTGGAGCATGGCGGAGGAGCCCTTCGGATCCCACCACTCCCGCGCGAGCGCGCCGAAATGCGCCGCCTCAGCCGGCCGGATCGTTGCGGGGTCGGTAGTTGCCGCAGAAACCGGTTCAACACTTACAGTTGCATCGCTCATGCAGCACCCTTAACAGCCACCGACGACAGGTTCCAGCAGAGAGGCACAGCAGACATTGGCCCGGATCGTGATGAAATTCGGCGGCACATCCATGGCCGGCACGGAGCGTATCCGCCGGGTCGCGGGGATCGTGCGCCGCCAGCAAGCCGCCGGACACTCGGTCGCGGTGGTGGTCAGCGCGATGGCGGGCGAGACCGACCGGCTGGTCAATTTCTGCCGCGAGGCGAACCCGCTGTTCGATCCGGCGGAATATGACGTGGTGGTGGCCAGCGGCGAACAGGTCACCTCCGGATTGCTGGCGCTCACACTGCAATCGCTCGGCTGCAAGGCGCGCAGCTGGCTCGGCTGGCAGATGCCGATCAGCACGATCGAAGCCCATGCCAAGGCGCGCGTCGCCAATATCGACGCCGCCGAACTGATCGCCGCGATGGACGCAGGCGAGATTGCGGTTATTCCCGGGTTTCAGGGCGTGTCGGGCGCGGGCCGGATCACTACGCTGGGGCGTGGGGGATCGGACACTTCGGCGGTGGCCGTTGCGGCGGCAGTCGGCGCGGATCGGTGCGACATCTACACCGATGTCGACGGGGTCTATACCACCGACCCGCGGATCGTGGCCAAGGCGCGCAAGCTGAAGGCGGTGACCTATGAGGAAATGCTCGAACTGGCCTCGGTCGGGGCGAAGGTGCTCCAGACCCGGTCCGTCGGGCTGGCGATGAAGGAAGGCGTGCGGGTGCAGGTCCTGTCCTCCTTCATCGACGACGATGCGACGCCGGCCGATGATCTGCCCGGCACAATGATCGTCTCCGAAGCGGAGATGGAAAAACTTCTGGAGAACGGTGAAATGGAACGCCAGCACGTGACCGGCATTGCGCATGACAAGAACGAGGCAAAGATCATCCTGACCCGCGTTCCCGACAAGCCGGGCGCGGTGGCGCATATTTTCGAACCGCTTGCGGGCGCCTCGATCAACGTCGACATGATCATTCAGAACGTGGGCCGCGATAAGGGCGAGACCGACGTGACCTTCACCGTTCCGCTGACCGACCTCGCACGGGCGCAGGCCCTGCTGGAGGACCGGCGCGATTCCATCGGCTTCAACCGGATCATCACCGACAGCAAGATCGCCAAGATCAGCGTGGTCGGGGTAGGGATGAAGAGCCACGCCGGCGTCGCCAGCACCATGTTCCGCGCGCTCGCCGACCGCGGGATCAACATCCAGGCAATCACGACCTCCGAAATCAAGGTCAGCGTGATGATCGACGAGGACGAAACGGAACTTGCGGTACGCGTGCTGCACACCGCCTACGGACTGGATGCTCCGGATGAGGCGGCGTAAGCATTTTCCGGCGTCACAGACCCACCCCGCTGCGCTAGCTTCGCAAGGGCTCAGCAAGCTCCACTAGCCCCTCCCGTACGGGAGGGGTAACGAGACTTGGCAGCCGGCTGCCTAGTCGCAGCGGGGGTGGGTCTCCAACACTCGAAAGCAAGGAGCTTACCCATGTCCCACACCGCAAAAATCCTGCTTCTCGGCTCGGGCGAACTGGGGCGTGAATTCACTATTTCGGCCAAGCGGCTTGGCTGTCATGTGACGGCGTGTGACAGCTACGCCGGCGCGCCCGCGATGCAGATGGCGGATGCGTGCGAGGTGTTCTCGATGCTCGACGGTGACGCCTTGCGGACCGCGATTGCCCGGCACGCGCCCGACTTTGTTGTGCCGGAAGTGGAGGCGATCCGCACCGAGGTGCTGGCCGAACTGGAGGCGGAAGGGGTCAACATCGTGCCGTCGGCCCGTGCGGCGCAATTGACCATGAACCGCGATGCGATCCGCGACGTGGCGGCGCAGGAACTGGGGCTCACGACCTCGCGCTACCGCTATGCCGAGAGCCTGACGGAAGTACTGGCGGGCGCGGATTTCACCGGGCTGCCCTGCGTGATCAAGCCGGTCATGTCCTCCAGCGGCAAGGGGCAAAGCACCGTGCGCAGCGCAGGGGAACTCGAGGCGGCGTGGGACTATGCGCGCGCCAATATGCGCGGCGACCGGGCGCGAGTGATCGTCGAACAATTCGTCGATTTCGATTACGAGATCACCCTGCTGACCGTGCGCACCCGGGAGGGGGTGATCTTCTGCCCGCCGATCGGCCACCGGCAGGAACGCGGCGATTACCGGGAAAGCTGGCAGCCCGCCGCGATGTCCGAAGCCGCGATTGCCGCAGCGCAGGACATGGCGGCCAAGGTGGTTGATGATCTTGGAGGCTACGGCCTGTTCGGGGTCGAGTTCTTCGTCAAGGGCGATGAAGTGATCTTCTCCGAACTGTCGCCGCGCCCGCACGATACCGGGATGGTGACGCTGATATCGCAGAATTTGAGCGAGTTCGATCTGCACGCCCGCGCCATTCTCGGCTTGCCGATCCCAGCCCCGATCCGCGCGCGGCCCGCTGCCTCGGCAGTAATCCTGGCGGACCGGGACAGCGAGACCCTGACTTATGACGGGCTGGCAGAGGCCATGGCGGACGGTGCGGATATTCGAATTTTCGGCAAGCCGACCGCGCGGCCATACCGGCGGATGGGCGTCGCCCTGGCAGCGGCGGGGAACATCGATGACGCCCGGCGGATTGCTGCCGAGGCCGCAGGCAAGGTCCGCCTGATCTACGGCTGAAGAGCGGAATTCAAAAGAAAACCTCCCCGTGCAGCAAGGCGCGGGGAGGTTTCTTGCAACCCGAACGGACTTCGGGGCTTATTTCAGGTCGAACCGGTCGGCGTTCATCACCTTGGTCCATGCGGCCACGAAGTCCTTCACGAACTTTTCTTCATGGCCGGTTTCGGCATAGACTTCGGACACGGCACGCAGCTGCGAGTTTGAACCGAACACCAGGTCGGTGCGGGTCGCTGTCCAGCGCTGTTCTCCGGTAGCGCGGTCGGTGCCGGTAAACTCCTCGTCGCCGCTGGTGTCGACCGTTTTCCAAGACGTGCCCATGTCCAGCAGATTGACGAAGAAATCGTTGGTCAGCTTGCCCGGACGGTCCGTCAGGACACCGTGCTTGCTGTTGCCGGAATTGGCACCCAGAACCCTGAGACCCCCGACCAGAACGGTCATTTCGGGGATCGACAGGCCCAGCAGGCTTGCGCGGTCGACCAGGATGTCCTCCGTCTTCACGCTCATTCTGCCCTTCAGGTAGTTGCAGAAGCCGTCGGCCTGGGGTTCGAGCGGTTCGAAGCTTTCGGCGTCGGTTATCTCGTCGGTCGCATCGCCGCGGCCGCCGGTGAACGGTACGGACACATTGAACCCCGCATCATGCGCCGCCTTTTCGACCGCCGCTGTCCCGGCGAGCACGATGGCGTCCGCAATCGACAGATTGCCGCGCAGCTCGTCGATTGTAGCGAGCACTTTCGCCAGCTCGGCTGGATCGTTGACCGCCCAGTCTTTCTGCGGGGCGAGCCGCACACGGGCACCGTTTGCGCCCCCGCGATGATCCGACCTGCGATAGGTGGAGGCCGAAGCCCATGCCGCCTTGACCAATTCCGCCGTCGTCAGCCCGCTGCCAAGGATTGCCGATTTGAACGCGGCCACATCGCCGTCCGATGGCATGGTTCCGGCGGGGACCGGGTCCTGCCAGATCAGGTCTTCTTCGGGCACTTCGGGGCCGAGATAGCGAACCCTGGGCCCCATGTCGCGGTGGCACAGCTTGAACCATGCGCGGGCGAAGGCATCGTCCAGCGCCGCCTGGTTGTCACGGAAGCGTTCGGATATCTTGCGGTATTCCGGATCCATCTTCAGCGCCATGTCGGCGGTGGTCATCATGGTCGGGACCTTCTTCGAAGGATCGCGTGCATCGGGCGCCATATCTTCCAGATCGGCATTGACCGGCTGCCATTGCTGCGCGCCCGCCGGGCTCCGCACCAGTTCGTAATCGTATTTGAACAGCAGACGGAAGTAATCGCCGCCCCACTGGGTCGGGTTGGGGGTCCACGCACCTTCAAGTCCGGAGGTGGTAATGTGGCCCTTCTCGATCTGCTCCGCGTCGGTTGCCCAGCCAAAGCCCATCAGATGCAGCGCCTCGGATTCGGGCGCTCCGCTAAGCTGATCGGCAGGCACCGCGCCGTGGCATTTGCCGAAGGCATGGCCGCCAGCGGTAAGCGCAACGGTTTCCTCGTCGTTCATTGCCATGCGGCTGAACGTTTCGCGCATGTCGCGGGCAGATTGGAGCGGATCGGGATTGCCGCCCGGACCTTCGGGATTGACGTAGATCAGGCCCATCTGAATCGCCGCAAGCGGGTTTTCGAGAGCCTTGCCTTCGTCCGGATGGATCCGCGTTTCCGCGCCCTGGTCGACCCACATTTCTTCGGTGCCCCAATAGACGTCGGCTTCCGGTGCGAACACGTCCTTGCGCCCGCCGCCAAAGCCGAACACGGGACCGCCCATCGATTCAATCGCGACATTGCCGGTCAGGATGAAAAGGTCGGCCCAGCTAATATTCTTGCCGTATTTGCGTTTGATCGGCCACAGCAGGCGGCGCGCCTTGTCGAGATTGCCGTTGTCGGGCCAGCTATTGAGCGGGGCGAAGCGCTGCTGCCCGCTGCTTGCACCGCCGCGGCCGTCCCCGGTGCGATAGGTGCCTGCTGCGTGCCACGCCATACGGATGAAGAACGGGCCGTAATGGCCGTAATCCGCCGGCCACCAAGGCTGGCTGTCGGTCATCAGCGCGGTCAGATCATCCTTGAGTGCTTGATAATTGAGCGTGTTGAACGCTTCGGCATAGTCGAAATCGTCACCCATCGGATCGGGGGTGGTGCCGTTCTGGGTGAGAATTTCCAGTTGCAACGCGTCGGGCCACCAATCGCGGTTGGTGCGACCAAGCAGCGAGCGAAAGCCGCCGTCCTTGCCGCCCATCGGGCAACCCGATGCCTGGGGGTCTGCTTCAGCCATGATTCCGTCTCCTCTAAAGAATATCGTGTCCGTATAGCAGAGCCGCTGATATTACTCGAAACGATTAACGCCATCAGCCTGATCGTTTTATCCGATCAGAGACCCAGCCTATCGAATGCTGCGGCGCGATTGTTTGTTACCGCATGATTTGACCGCCTTGTGGCGCGGCCCTAAGGGGCAGGCGCAAATTATCCGGAGCCGCAATGACCGCTTTTCCCAAGACTTCCGCCCTGATGCAGCGCGGAACAGACTTTCTCGGCAGCGAATATGCGGTGCTGTGCGGTGCGATGAGCTGGGTTTCGGAGCGCAATCTGGTGTCGGCGATCAGCAATGCGGGCGGTTTCGGTGTGATCGCCTGCGGGGCGATGACCCCCGACCTGCTCGACACCGAAATCGCCGAGACGAAGAAACTCACTGCGAAGCCGTTCGGCGTCAACCTGATCACCATGCACCCGGCGCTGTTCGAGCTTATCGAAATATGCGCGAGGCACGGTGTCACTCATGTGGTGCTGGCGGGCGGCATTCCGCCCAAGGGCAGTGTCGAGGCGATCAAGGCATTCGGTGCGAAAGTGATCGTCTTCGCGCCCACACTCGCGCTGGCGAAGAAGCTGCTTCGGTCTGGCGGGGATGCGCTGGTGATCGAGGGCATGGAAGCCGGCGGTCATATCGGCCCGGTGTCCACCAGTGTGCTGGCGCAGGAATTCCTGCCCGTTCTGGCGGAAGACCATCTGGTGTTCGTGGCCGGCGGTATCGGCCGCGGCGAAGCCATTGCCGGCTATCTGGAGATGGGC
Organism: Allopontixanthobacter sp.; assembly: GCF_034376665.1. Classification (NCBI taxonomy): domain Bacteria; kingdom Pseudomonadati; phylum Pseudomonadota; class Alphaproteobacteria; order Sphingomonadales; family Erythrobacteraceae; genus Allopontixanthobacter; species Allopontixanthobacter sp. The sequence continues at coordinate 23,997 of NZ_JAXMJI010000029.1, forward strand.
GCCGTCGGGGTGCAGCTTGGCACGAGGTTCGCCTGCGCAACCGAAAGCATCGCGCATGAGAATTTCAAGAAGGCGTTTTTCCGGGCGAATGCGCGTGATGCGATCACCAGCGTACAGGTGGACCCGCGCCTGCCGGTGATCCCGGTGCGTGCACTCAAGAACAAGGGCACCGAGGAATTCACCGCCAAGCAGATCGAAGTTGCCAAACTGCTGGACAGCGGCAGCATCGAAATGGGCGAAGCCCAATTGCAGATCGAACATTTCTGGGCGGGCGCGCTGCGCCGCGCGGTGATCGACGGCGATGTCGAAAACGGTTCGATCATGGCCGGCCAGTCGGTCGGTATGCTGAAGGAAGAAGAGCCGGTCGCGGACATCATGCAGCAGCTGATGTCGCAGTGCGAAGCGGCTTTGTCCCGCCGGTAAGATGGCCGGTCCGCTCGTCCTCACGCTCAGCTGCGCAGACCGGCCCGGGATCACCGCGCGGGTCACGTCCTTCCTGTTCGAACGCGGCGGCAATGTACTGGAAGCGCAGCAGTTCAACGACCAGACCCGGCAGGCGTTCTTCATGCGGGTGGAATTCGATCCGGGTGCGGCGGAGCGAGAAGCGCTGCGCGAAGAGTTCGCGCCGCTGGCCGAAGAATTCGCAATGCGCTGGCACCTGGTGCTGCGGGACCGCCCGCGCCGTGTGCTGATCCTGGTCAGCAGGTTCGATCACTGTCTGGCGGATTTGCTCTATCGGCACCGCATCGGTGAATTACCGATGGAGCCGGTCGGGATCATTTCCAATCATCCCCGCAGCGCGGTCAGCCACACCCATATTCGGGATATTCCCTTCCATTACCTGCCGGTCACCCCAGCAAGCAAGGCCGAGCAGGAAGCGCAGGTCCGCCAGATTGCCGAGGATACCGCAGCCGAACTGGTCGTGCTGGCGCGTTACATGCAGATTCTCTCGGACGCGCAGGCGGCGCATTTTGCAGGGCGCTGCATCAACATCCACCACAGCTTCCTGCCCGGCTTCAAGGGTGCAAAACCCTATCACCAGGCCCATGCCCGCGGGGTGAAGATGATCGGGGCGAGCGCGCATTACGTGACGCCCGATCTCGACGAAGGTCCGATCATCCATCAGGCGGTGGAACCGATCAGCCATTCCGACGAGCCGGAAGATCTGGTCCGCAAGGGCCGCGAGATCGAAAGCCGGGTGCTGGCGGAAGCGGTGCGGCTGCACCTGGAGGAGCGGGTGCTGCTGAACGGCAGCAAGACCGTGGTATTTCGCAGCTAGAATGTCAGATCAGCTGGGGAATTGAATCGGGGTAGGGGGCATAATGAACGATTCGAACACGGCACCGGCCAGGAAAACCGTCTGGTCGCGCGCCCGCGCGATGGCCGAGATGGCCCCGCCGGATCGCAACCGATACGTCGATTTCCTCCGTGCGCTGTCGATCCTGGCGGTGGTGATCGGACACTGGCTGGTTGCCGCACCCTATATCGAGAACGGCGCGGTGCAGGGCGGGCATCTGCTCGGTATCCTGCCGTGGACGCAGTGGCTGACCTGGGGTTTCCAGGTGATGCCGTTGTTCTTCCTGGTCGGCGGGTTTTCAAACGGCGTCTCGTGGTTGGCCAACCGGCGGCAGAGCAGCACCTATGCCCATTGGTTCACCAGCCGGTTCCGCCGGTTGATCTATCCGGTGCTGCCGCTGTTCCTGATCTGGACGATGATAGCGGCGTTCGGCACCGCCATGGGCGTGGAGCGCCAGATCGTGGCGCTGGCCGCGCAACTGGCGCTGATTCCGGTGTGGTTCCTGTCGGTCTATATCATGGTCACCGCCGCGGTTCCGCTGACCCATGCGGCGTGGAAGCGATGGGGGCTGGGATCGTTCTTCGCGCTCGTGGCTGGGGCGGTCGCGGTGGACGTCGCCACTCTCCAGTTCGACGTGCCGCATATCAAATTCGCCAATTTCGCCTTCGTCTGGCTGGCGGTGCACCAGCTCGGCTATGCTTGGGGCGAAGGATATTTCGCCAGACCTGCGCGTGCCCTCGCATGGGGGTTGGCCGGGCTTGCGCTACTCTTGGCGCTGGTGTTCATCGGGCCCTATCCAGTGGCGATGATCGGCGTTCCGGGGGAGGCGATCACCAATTCCATGCCGCCGACGCTGGCGCTGCTGGCGCTGGGTATCACGCAGACCGGCTTTGCCCTGGCGTTGGAACCACAGGCGCGGCGGATGCTGGACAACATCCGCATCTGGACCGCCGTGGTGCTGATCAACGGCATGATCATGACGATCTACCTGTGGCACCTGACCGCCTTCGTGCTGGTGATGGTGGCGGCCTATCTGCTCGGCGGTGTGGGTCTGGAGGTCGCCCCCGGCAGCGGCGCATGGTGGCTGGCCCGCCCCGTGTGGTTTGCGCTGTATATCGCCGTGACATTGCCGCTGGTGATGGCCTTCGCGCGGTTCGAACAGGCGAAGGAGAACCCCGCCGCTGCGGCCAAGGGCGATGTGCCGCACTGGCGCCTCGGTGTCGGACTGGCGCTCGCCTGCGCCGGTCTCGCCTCAACTGCGGTGCTCAGTATCGCCAGCCCGCTGGGTGTCACCGGGGTCCGCCTGTGGATTGTGGCCCTGCCCTTCATCGGTGCGGCGCTGGTCCGCTTCGGACCGGTGTACGACCTGACCCGGCGGCGGGCCTGAACTCTTTGCCGTGTTGGAAGGTGGACTTAAGCCGCTATGGACGCCGCCGGACCGGCTGATAGAGTGCGCGCTTTAGAACGCCCAAATCAGGAGCCTCCCCATGTGCGACAAGCTGACCACTGCCGGATTTGAAAAGACCAATGCCGAATGGCGCGAAACGGCGATGGCGGGCCTCAGCCGCCGCCAGTTCGGCGCGATCGGCGCTGCCGGTGCCGCCGCCACATTGGCGGCTTGTGCAGGGGTCGACCGGGCCACCGCGAGCGAGGGAGGCCTGACGGAAAGCAACGTCACCATCCAGACGCCTGATGGAATGATGGATGCCTTCTTCGTCCATCCCGCCAGCGGCAAGCATCCTGCGGTGATCTGCTGGCCCGATATCGCCAGCCTGCGCGATGCCTTCATGATGATGGCGCGAAGGACCGCCGCGGAAGGCTACGGCGTGCTGGTGGTCAATCCTTATTACCGCGACACCAAGGCCCCGCAATTTGCCGATTTCGCTGAATTCCGCACGGGCGGCTGGGACAAGGTCGGTCCGTGGCGGGGGAAGTTGACAGCCGAAGCGATCACGCGCGACGCAAAGTCGCTGATCGGCTGGCTTGACGCGCAAGGCAGCGTCGACACGGCGCGCGGGATCGGGACCGAGGGCTATTGCATGGGCGGTCCGTTCACCGTGTGGACCGCTGCCGCCGTGCCCTCGCGGGTCGGAGCGGCGGCGTCTTTCCACGGTGGCGGTTTGGTGGGTGACAGCCCGACCAGCCCGATCAATCTGTTCGATGAAACCCGCGCCAGCCACCTTATTGCCATTGCGCAAAACGACGATGCCAAGGCACCCGATGAAAAGACCAGGCTGCGGGCCGTCGCGGAAGCAACCGGGACTCCGGCGCAGGTTGAAGTCTATGCCGGCGACCATGGCTGGACGGTGATCGACAGCCCGGCCTATGCCAGGGAAGCTGCGGAAAAGGCCTATGCCGACAAGATGGCGCTCTATTCGAAACTGTAGATCGGCCCGAAGGGGGACGCGAGAAATGCGGGCATGGTCCATCGGACTGACGGCAGCGGCGCTGCTGGCCAGCGGCTGCATGGCATCGCAGAACGCAGTAGTGCGCGATGCCCCGGCCGCTTCGCGCTCACCGGCCCAAGGCCTGACGCTGGACCCGGCGCGGATCGACCGGACAATCGATGCCATGGTTGCGAATGGCCGCGTGGCCGGTGCGTCCGTCATCGTCTGGAAGGACGGCCGCGAAGCCCATTTCGCGGCTGCCGGAATGGCGGACCGGGAAGCTGGCACACCGTTAACCCGCGACACCTTGGTGCAGATCTTCTCCATGACCAAACCGGTCACCGGCGTGGCGCTGATGACGCTGTGGGAACAGGGCAAGTTTGGCCTGGATGATCCGCTTTCCGATCATCTGCCGCAGTTTGCCGCCCTGAAAGTCGCGGAGAGAACAGGGACGAGCGGCGCGATAACCCTGCGCGAACCGGCGCGCCCCGTCACCATTCGCGACGTAATGCGCCATACGGCTGGCTTTACCTACGGCGACGGCGACCGGCCCGCCGACAAGGTCTGGCAGCAGCTCGATCCGCTTTCGGCTGACAACACGCTCGAGGAATTCGGTCAGTTGATGCCGCAGGTGCCGCTGCTGTACGATCCCGGCGAGCAGTGGGAATACAGCGCTGCCGTCGATGTGCAGGCGCTGCTGGTGGCCCATTTTTCCGGAATGCCGTTAGACGAATATGTCCGGCAAGCGATCTTCGCACCATTGGGCATGAAAGATTCGTCCTGGACCCCGCCCCCGGACCAACTGCCACGCCTCGCCATGATCTATGAATCCGCCGAGGGAGGGCCGCTCACTCCGATGGACCGGGAACTCTGGCTCCAGGCCAATTTCCGCGGCAAGCCGATGCGGATGGGTGGTTCGGGGATCGTTTCCACTGTCGATGATTATTTGCGCTTCGCCAGGATGCTGCTGGGGGAGGGCGCTTTGGGGGGTACACGCATTCTCAAACCCTCGACCGTCCGGCTGATGGCGACCGATCACCTCGACCCGCGAATGACCAAGCGGGGCTGGCTGCCGGGCAAGGGACAGGTCGGTTTCGGCCTCGATTTCGCCGTTCGGATCGCCCCGCCTGCAAGCGCGGAGGAGAACGCTGGCGCGGTCGGCGAATTCTTCTGGGATGGCTGGCCATCGATGCTGTTCTGGGTCGATCACGCCAACGACATGGCGGTGGTCTTCGCGGTGCAGAAGGTGCCGTTCGACATGACCCTGCACCACGATATCCGGGATGCGGTTTACGGGAGTTCGCTTTTCGCGACCGGGCACACACCACACTAAAACCCTGCCAGTCCGGTCGGCCATTTGGCCGCGCGGCAAACGTCCGGTTTTGCTTGCCGTGACCCGTTCGGGCGTTACCATGCCGGACTAGGGCTGTAAGGGGTATTTCATGAGCTACGTACTTGGCTTTGCGCTGATTCTGCTGGTCGTCCTGCTGTTTTCAATGGTGCGGGTGGTGAAGCAGGGGTTTGTCTATACGATCGAGCGGCTCGGCAAATACACGCTTGCGGCGCAGCCGGGCCTGCATTTCCTGGTGCCGTTCATCGACCGCGTTGGTCACAAGGTGAACATGATGGAACAGGTGCTGGATATCCCCGGCCAGGAAATCATTACCGCCGACAATGCGATGGTCGGGGTGGACGCGGTGGTGTTCTTCCAGGTGCTCGATGCGGGCAAGGCCGCCTATGAAGTTGCCAATCTATATGGCGCGATCATGGCGCTGACCACGACCAATCTGCGCACCGTCATGGGCAGCATGGATCTCGACGAGACCCTGTCCAAGCGGGATGAGATCAACGCCCGGCTGCTGGTGGTGGTGGACGAGGCGACTTCGCCGTGGGGCATCAAGATTACCCGGGTGGAAATCAAGGATATCCGCCCGCCGCTCGACATTTCCGAAGCGATGGCCCGCCAGATGAAGGCCGAACGCCTGAAGCGTGCCGAAATCCTCGAAGCCGAAGGCGACCGCGCCAGCCGCATCCTGCGCGCCGAGGGAGAAAAGCAATCCGCGATCCTGTCCGCGGAAGGCAAGAAGGAAGCCGCGTTCCGGGACGCCGAAGCGCGCGAACGCGCTGCCGAAGCGGAGGCACGGGCCACGCAGGTGGTGTCCGACGCGATTGCCAGCAGCGGCAGCGCGGCGATCAACTACTTCATCGCGCAGGAATACACCAAGGCGGTCGGAAAATTCGCCACCAGCCCCAACGCCAAGACCATCCTGTTCCCGATCGAGGCCACCCAGCTGATCGGGTCGCTCGGCGGTATCGGCGAACTGCTCGGTGAAGCGCTGAAGCCTGCTTCGGGTGATGTCACTACCAAGCTGCCGCCTGCTGACCCCCGCGAACGTGTGCGCGTTCCCCGGGCCGGAGAGGTCAGGGCGTCTGTTCCGCAAAGCAGGGAAAGCTGACCATGGACGATCTTGGCTCGCTCGATCCGCACTGGATCTGGCTGTCGATCGGCCTGGCGCTGGCCGCGCTCGAAATGGTCGTGCCCGGGGTCTATCTGATCTGGCTCGCGTTGGCGGCGTTGATCACCGGAGCGCTGACATTCGTGCTCGACCTGGGCGTGGCTGTGCAGGTGACCAATTTCATCTTTCTTTCGCTCATCGCAGTCGTCTCTGCCAAGCGCTGGCTGCGGGACCGGCCGATCACGAGTATCGATCCCCTGATGAACGACCGCCAGGGCCGGATGATCGGACAGGGCGCCGTGGTGACCGTGGCGATCGAGGGCGGCACCGGACGGGTTCGCTACGGCGACAGCGAATGGGCTGCGCGCGGTCCCGATCTGGCGGTAGGTGTCCGCGTCCGGATTACCGGCGCGGATGGTACCAGGCTGGTGGTAGAACCTGTACCGTTGCTCGATCAGGTAAAGCCCGCCGAAGAACCGGAGATCGGCCCCGAGAGGAGCTGAGCCTAAGCTCCGCCGCCCGGCATCCGCCGTGTAAAGCGGCCATGCGTTCGGTATTTGACCATCCAGCGATCCAGAAACAGACTCAGGGGGCGGGGGTCGATTCCCAATTTATGGATGCCCGGATATTTTCCGGACGGGACATTGCCCTGTTTCAGCAGGATCCACTGGTCGCGCCCCATCGGCGTACCCGGCAGCGCGGCGAAAATGCCCGACACCGTATCGGGCATTTCCACAAAGATCCGCTTACGGCCCTGTGCCGCAGCGATCCGCCGGTGCAGTTCCAGCATGGTGATCGCCTCGTCCCCGGCAATTTCATAAGTTTTGCCGCCATGCGTGTCCGGATCGGTGAGGGCCGCCGCGACCGCGTCCGCCGCATCATCGACGAACAGCATCTGCAGCGGTGCGTGCGGGGCAAACACAGGCAGCACCGCCAAGGTGGAGATCATTCCCGCAAACAGCGCCAGCAACCCGTCGTCTTCGCCGAAGAGCAAAGATGGCCGCAGGATGGTCGCCGCGGGAAACGCTGCCAGCACGTCCAGTTCGGACTGGGCCTTGGCGCGGGCGTATTCGGCTTCAGAATTGAGATCAGCTCCGATGGCACTGACATGGACCATCGCGGCCGCGCCGGCTTCGGCCGCTGCCCGCGCCACGTTTTCCGCCCCGCCTGCGATCAACTGCATCAAGTCGCCATCGAAGGCGCCGACCAGATTCACCGCCGCATCGGCGCCGAGCATTGCCGCCCTTACGCTGTCCGGATTGGTGACATCGCAGCGCGCAAACTGGATCTGGCCCAGGTTGGCAAGCGGCTTTAGCGCAAAGGCCTTTTCCGGATTGCGGCTGGCAATGCGCAGCCGTGCGCCTTGATCCAGCAGAGCCTGCGCAACATGCCGCCCGAAAAATCCGCTGCCGCCGGTGATCACCACCAGCCTGTCCTGCAATGCCTTGCCGATAACCATCGTCATTCGCCTGTTCGATACGGGTAAATCCTGTGCGGGCCATGCCGCAATGCCGCGCTCATCGCAACCATTCGCACAAGCGTTTCGCAAGCCATCCGCGGGCAATCGCAAAGTGCCCACGCATTCTGATTGACACGGCCCCACCCGCTTCGCTATCCGCCCCCTCCTACCCGCGGCCCGGCTTCGAAGTCCGGCCGCTCCGGTGCCCAGATGGCGGAATTGGTAGACGCACCAGCTTCAGGTGCTGGCGCTCGCAAGGGCGTGGAGGTTCGAGTCCTCTTCTGGGCACCATTTGTTCTTCTCACGTTCTCCCAAATAATCTATAAAACCCGCAGAAATCCTAGGGATTTGGCCCTTGGATCGTTCCGGATCGTCCCGCCTGTTCTCGGGGGTTCCAGACACTTTTGTGGGCCTTTTGAGGCCGTTTCGCAAAGGCCCAGATGAAAAGGCCCCCACATGCCTCTGACAGATACTCGCCTCCGCGCACTCAAGCCCAAGGACAAGCCGTACAAGGTAACCGATGAGCGCGGCCTGTATGTCGAGGTCACGCCGACCGGCAGCAAGCTTTGGCGATTCCGATACCGGATCGGCGGTGCGCAAAAGAAGCTCTGCATCGGCAGCTATCCCGACATCAGCCTCAAGCAAGCCCGAGACGCGGCCTACGAGGCGCGACGAGCTGTTGCTTCTGGGGGCGACCCTGCCTTTGAGAAGCGGAAGCAGAAAATCCGCGCCGAGTTCCTTTCTGCACAGACGTTCGAGGCAGTCGCACGCGAGTATATCGAACAGATGATGGTGCAGAATGGCCGCGCCGATGGCACGATCGTCAAGGCCAACTATTTCCTCGACAAGCTTGCGCCTGCTATCGGGAACCGACCCATCCACGAGATCGAGCCGTTCGAAGTCCTGGCTCCTCTGAAACGGCTGGAAGCCACTGGTAAACACGAGACTGCGAAGAAATGCCGGTCATTCGCAGGCCGCGTGTTTCGCTACGGTGTCGCTACCACCCGCTGCAAATCCGATCCGACCAGTATGCTGAAGGGTGCTCTCGTAACGCCGAGAGCCACGCATTATGCAGCAATCCTCGAGCCCAATGAGCTAGGCGGGCTACTGCGCGCAATCGACGACTTCACTGGCTACATGGTGACGAAGTTAGCTTTGCAGATAGCGCCGCATGTGTTCGTACGCCCCGGCGAACTCCGGCACGCCGAATGGCACGAGATCGACCTCGTCGATGGGGTCTGGAAGATCCCTGCCGGTAAAATGAAAGCGCGCCGAGCGCATGCCGTCCCGCTTTCCAAGCAGGTTAGAGGCTATCTCTCTGATCTGGGCGAGATGCTCGGCCGCGAAGGATATGTTTTCCCATCTGCGCGCAGCTCCAAACGTCCCATGAGTGAAAACACGCTCAATGCCGCCTTCCGTCGCATGGGATACTCGAAGGAAGAGGTCACCGCGCACGGACTCCGGGCGACAGCATCAACATTCCTGAACGAGTCGGGACTTTGGAATCCGGATGCAATCGAGCGTGCTCTGGCACATGGCGACAGCAATGTTGTGCGTGGCATCTACCATCGCGGCAAGCATTGGGACGAGCGTGTGCGGATGGCTCAATGGTGGAGCGACTACCTCGATGAGCTCCGGACAGGAGGAAAGGTCATCCAGGGCAAGTTTGCGAAGGGTTGATCGAGAGAACGAATTTCTTCTCAGCCAGTGCAGGATTGAAGGCTTAGGACCAGCCCTATCAGGGACACTGACGCGAGCAAGGCGAACTCAATTCTGATGCCCCAGACTTTAAGCCAATTCCGCATCGAGCCGAGCCTCAGTTCGTAGAGCTTTGGCAGCTAAGCTGACCGAAGCGCTCAGCAACAGTCTTCCAAGTTGCTATGCCTGCCTCATCCCCTTCGTTGGATAGCCGCTGGATTTGCCGTGCGATATACGCGGTTCCCTCTTCGCCATGGTTCTTTTCGACCCAGAGCGCGACGGCCCACAATTCCTGATCGCGGTTCAGCACCATGGTTCGCGTCTCCCGGTCCAGGTCCGCGCCAGCCCTTCGCCGACCAGTTGATCGCCAAGCGAGCGGCCACCGCGCGTAACAACCCGCAATTTGCGCCCGTACTGATCCTCATCTCTGCTCCCGATGGTTCTGAGTTCAAAGGGTCCGCCATTGAGCAGTTCGACAAGGCGATGCGTCGCGCGCATGCCGAGTTGGTATTCATAATCGCAACGAGGCTCGCTGATCTCGGGAGTGTCGATGTCGGCAATCCGGATCTTCACGCCATCAAGCCAGAAAGTATCTCCATCCACGACGCATGTGCGCCGGATCGATCCGCAGATGTCGAATTCTGGGGAGCTCGCTTGCTGGAATAAAGCCTGAGGTTGCTGATCGTCGTTAGCAAGGCTGGCATCATGGACTGGCCAGTTGAGTGCCAGCATCCCTCCAGCAAATACGATCGCGAATGCTCCCAAACCCAACGCGATCTCCTTTCTCAGCTTCCGGCGCTTCTGTGCCTTCAACGCCTTGCGAAAGTCGAACGGCTCACCTGGGGTCTCATTCACTGGCGTTGTCCGTCTTCATTCCGGTACATGATTTCAGACAATAGCCGGAAATCAGGGAGTTTCGTCAATTGTACATACCAATTGCTTGCCAACGTCCCAACACAGACCGGACATATTGCGGCGTTTCACCATTGTTGGGAATGCCGCGTGATCGGGAGACGGCACCTGGGCCAGCATTGTAAGCAGCCAAGGCCAGGTGGACTGCGTCGAACCGGTCCAACATATCGCGAAGATACCGGGCGCCGCCGTCGATCGATGCAAGAGGGTCATGACGGTTCCGGACGCCCAGTTCGCGCGCCGTGGCCGGCATAAGCTGAGCCAGCCCGGCAGCACCGGCTGGACTAACAGCCATCGGATTGAAGCGGGACTCAGCCCAGATAAGAGCACGAAGCAGGTTGGTCGGAAGCCCGTAACGGCGTTCAGCCTCGGCTATCGCCGCCATATACAAGCCTTCCCGGTAGGATACGTTTGCTGGCTCGGTTTGGTAGATTGCAGGAAGATATTCCCTTGCCGGCTGCTGGTCCGTCTTCGGCGGAACGATCGCGTGCTCGAACAAGGTGAAATCCTGGGCGCGGACTTGCTGTGAGGAGGTCGCGATCATCCCCAGACAGGCGACCGCTAGCGCGGTCAGACAATTGAGGCAGTTCATCTCGACTTGTGCTCCATTGATTCGAATCGAAAGAGAACATAAAAAGAACATGTGCCTGTAGGAAAGCCGCGAATGCCTGCCTTTGGGAGAGGAGAGGAACGCTGATTAGGGGGCCACTTTGCATGCTGAGGAGCTCGCATGTCCCTATCTGTCCAAGCTCATCCCAACCGGTCGCTTGCCGAGACCGCCCGTCGCATTTGCGAATCGCGAGGGGGCAAATGGTCCGGCACAAGGGGCATGGCCTGTTGCCCTGCGCATGATGACCGCACGCCGTCACTCGGTGTGTCGCTCGGCCGACAGGCCATCCTCTTCCACTGTTTCGCGGGATGCGATCAGCAGAGCGTGCTGGCTGCTCTGGCGCGTGAAGGTTTCGAGGCACCGGCGCTTTTTTCAGGTTCTGCGACCACCAACGAACCCGAATCGACCAGCACCCGCAAACCCTCGACGGTAGCGCTGAGGATCTGGCGCGATGCACAGCCACTGCGTGCCAGTCCGGCAAAGGCATATCTTGAAAGCCGCGGCATCCTCGCCGCATCTCCGGCGCTCCGTTTCCATCCACGAACGCCGCTTGGCCCGAAAGGACGGGCCCGCTTTCTGCCCGCCATGATCTCGGCAGTCAGCCTCGACGAGGGCCCGATCGCCATCCACCGCACGTTCCTGTCTACCGAGGCGTC